>REEL01000124.1 GCA_007695095.1 Chitinophagaceae bacterium
AGGAAATTAAACACAGGCTTGTTCATGCTAACCCTTTTCATCAAAGCTACTGGCTAACCCGCCGGTATATGGACATAAAACTCAGTGATTTTAAAAACCTCGGATTGATTGCCCTGCAACCTATTCTGATTGCATTTTTAATCATTTTTGCTTTTGAGAATTTGATAGAAGTATCTCCGGTAAATGGGAATCAAGTTATAGAAAGCAATGCAACTGATGATTTTTTAGATTATGAGGAAAATCATGTAATTGCTGAAAACGAATCAGGAGAACCTATTCAAACCGGAAAAATCGGGGCATTATTTATTATGGCGATTGCAGCAATTTGGTTTGGCGTGAGTAATGCTGCTAAAGAAATAGTAGGGGAATTATCTGTTTTTCGAAGAGAACGGATGTTTAATTTACAACTTACCCCATATATCACCAGCAAAGTGATTGTTTTAACCTTTTTGTCCTTTGTGCAAATTTGTATTTTTCTTTTTATACTTTTTTTGCATTATGAGGATTTACAGTTTTTTGTTGAAACAGGAGTATTTTTGCTTTGGGTAAGCATAGTTTCTATTGTTTTCGGACTCATGCTTTCTTCCATTACCAATACCAGCACCGAAGTAATGAGTATTCTGCCCATAGCATTAATGCCACAAATTATCCTTGCAGGCATCATTCAGCCAATTCAAAATGATATTACCGTTTTACTGAGTTATTTAACTATTGGTCGCTGGGGTACTGAAGGACTTGCAAGAATTCAGGATATTGGCAGAGATAATGAACTGTTTTTAAAAATTATAGATATTCACTTATATCAGCACAATAGCTTTCTGGCTTCAGACGGATTATTTAATAATCTCTTTATACTCTCCCTCCTCCTAATCGCAATGCTGCTCGTAACCTATCATTTCCTGAATTCAAAGTGAGAAATTGGCAGCAGCTTATTTTTATTTTTAATCACTTTATTTTTTCCATTTTTTAGCCTTCATTTTTTCGTATTTTTGTTTTTGAACAAATCAGTCGTATTTTGTTATAGTTACTTTCTCAATTGATCTGTCATTTGAAATTTCGAATAATAAAAAGTCTATGAATTTACCTTCCGAATTGATGGAAAATGCAGTCAGGGAGTTTGCAAAACTTCCCGGTATTGGTCGTAAAACAGCTTTAAGGTTAGTGCTGCACCTTATTCAGTCAGATTTATCAGCTTCTGAACACTTTGGTAATGCCATCATAGACATGAGGAAAAAAATTAAGTTTTGTCAAAAATGTAATAATATCTCAGATGGTGATTTGTGCTCTATTTGTGTAAATAAATCCAGAAACCACGAACTGATTTGCGTAGTTGAATCTGTCAGAGAACTGCTAATTATTGAAAATACAGGACATTACAATGGCTTATACCATATTTTGGGAGGATTGATTTCCCCTATTGATGGCATAAACCCCGAAGATCTTCATATTAACAGCCTTATTAAAAGAGTTGAAAGTGAAGAAACGAAAGAGCTTATTATGGCATTAAATTCAACTATGGAGGGGGATACGACAGTTTTTTATCTTTCCAGAAAACTCAAAAACTTACCGGTTAAAATTACAACTATTGCCAGAGGAGTGTCCTTCGGTGGTGAGCTCGAATATGCTGATGAAGTTACTTTAGCCCGCTCTATAGAATCGAGAAGACCTTTTGAATTTTATATGCATCAAAACCAATCGGAAGACAACTAAACGTTATTCCCTTAGCGCTGAATCAGAATTTTTTTGTTAATCGTCCGCCCCTTATCATTGACAGAAAGGATATAAAATCCTTCTGCTAAATTTTCTACATTCAATTGTATATGTGTTGAGTGGTTTCGATAATGTTTTTGAGAGGATATTGCCCTTCCATAGATATCAAAAATAACTATTTCAGGATTTTCAAAAAGAAGCTCATTGGTTTGCTCAATTGTTAAAACATCATTTGCCGGCACCGGATAGATAGTTAACTCAGCTTTACTTTCAGCTATTTTTTCTGTAAAATTAAATTGCGGAGTTTGAAACTCAATAAAGGACAAATTATTTGTGTTTGCAAAAACCGTATTGGTGGCAATTTCAGGATTAAAGACTGCATCAAAACTATTTCCGGGATACATATTTGCTGCTCCGTTATTCATGTTACGGTTATATCTCGGATAGTTTGACGAACTAATAATCAATCGAACTCTATTTCCTGCATTAAAAGTGATAGCCTGAGGAGGCAATTCAATTTCAATGGGATAAATAACTCCCGCTTCTAAAAAGCTGGTATCATTAACGGTATACCCATCTCTGAAACGCATTCTCAAAATCTGCTCATTCTTTAAAATACTTCTTCCGTCCGGATAGACATTAGTGAGCCTCACGATAAAGTCCGTATCTTTTTTATCTGATTCAACATGCAGTTTAACAACAACACTCCCGGTAGTATGAAGGTCGCTTTCAAGAACTTCTGAAGTGAATACCAGATTATCATTTCTTTGCTCTACGGGAGCCTGATCGTAAGGACCTTGCAATAAAACCTGCTTTAGCGTAGCTCCTCCAATAGTCGGACTAGGGTCTTCCGGGTTGTACTCAAAGCTGTAATTTAAATTATTTTGAGCCGGTTCTGATAAGGTAAGCAAATTATTTTCATTTAAATAAAATTTGAGAGAGGTATTTCCATCAGGAGGCCACTGGTTTGCATTTACCCATGTATTTGATCCGACTTGATAATAAATAACCGGACTTTTTGTTTCCCAGCCATTTGAAATATTTTCCAGATGATAGTCAAAAAATGCAATAGCTAGGGAATCGTTAAATTTTTCTGCTTCGGGATACATCATTTCTCCCTGTTGAATACTTCCAACCTGAGTTTGTCCAAAACCACCATGAGCCCAGGGTCCTATAAGTATATGCTGGTCTGCAGCTGCCGGAGAAACTTTTTGCAGCGTATCAAAGAGATTTATCATCAACTTAAGATTATGATCATACCATCCTGCGATGTGAAGCATAGGGATTTCAATTTCGTCAGGAAACATATTGTTATTTTCAACAAATTGCCAGACATTATTGTAATGAGGATTATTCATTAAGGTTGTGCTAAAATCAAAGCCTATTCCACTTAATTGTTCAATATATTCAGTTCTTGCTGCACCCCCCGGAAAATACTCATCATATTGAAACTGACTCCCCGAAACTAATGGGACAGCACAAATATGTGCCGGGTGTTTTTCTCGGGCTGTCATAAACTGAACTTTTGCCAAAGCAGATGCTCCCCAGGTACCAACTTTCCCATTCGACCAATTTTGTTGGGTAATCCATTCAATAATATCATAACCATCCTCTCCTCTAATAGTGTTATTGGTCAGTGGAATACAAGCATCCGAAGACCCATAAAAACATCTCCAGTCAGTTATAACTATAGCATATCTGAGTTCAGAAAGATTTTTTTCTATTCCAAGCGGTAAGCCTGCTCGGTAAAAAAGCCTGTTATAAGGTGTTTGAATGAGTATGGTAGAAAAAGGTCCGTTTCCGGCCGGCAAGTAGATGTCCGCAGCTATTTTATTATTATCCCGAACGATAATTGAATCTACATCCGGGTTTAAAAATACTTGTGAGTTAGCGTAGTTAAAACAACAATTAAGCATGAAGAAAACAAGGACTGTTTTGAAAAAAATA
Organism: Chitinophagaceae bacterium; assembly: GCA_007695095.1. Lineage (NCBI taxonomy): Bacteria > Pseudomonadati > Bacteroidota > Chitinophagia > Chitinophagales > Chitinophagaceae > Chitinophagaceae bacterium. Next base: position 3,658 of record REEL01000124.1, read on the forward strand.
GAACTCATAAAAGAATTATTAACTTAGTTACTGACTGAATAAATAGAATAGAAATAGCGACTATAAATATAATTATAATTAAATGCTTATCAAATTATGAAGCAAATGTTAGCATTAAATTAATTTAATTAACTACTGTCAGGGTTCAAAATTATACTTATATTTGCGAAAAATTACAAGAGTTGAAGCGGTTTTTATATGTTTCATCTCATAAAAGCCTTAATCAGCAAAGTTTGATGCAAAAGATAAACATGGTTGACCTTCAGGGTCAATATTTAAAAATTAAAGAAGAGTTAAACGCAAGAATCTTAGAAGTTATAGATTCAGGTGCATTTGTGAAAGGGCCGGCTGTTCAGCAGTTTGAAGAAAATCTGGCAAAATTCCATAATTGTAAACACGTAATTTCCTGTGGAAACGGAACAGATGCCTTGCAAATAGCCATGATGGCTTTGGGTTTTAAACCGGGCGATGAAGTGATTACAGTTAGCTTTACTTATGTGGCAACAGTGGAAGTTATAAAGCTATTGGGTTTAGTGCCGGTTTTTGTGGATGTTGATCCCGATACTTTTACGATTGATGTAAATCAGATTGAGGCTAAAATAACCGACAAAACGGTTGCCATTGCTCCGGTTCATTTATACGGGCAAAGTGCTGACATGCACCCCTTAATGGAGATAGCCAAAAAGCATAAATTATACGTGATTGAAGATAATGCTCAGGCAATTGGAGCAGATTATATTTACCCGGATGGAAAGAAAGTAAAAACTTCCTGCATAGGGGATATCGGCTGTACATCTTTTTATCCTTCCAAGAATTTAGGGGCGATGGGAGATGGCGGAGCAATCACAACGAATGACGATGATCTTGCCACTAAACTCAGACAAATTGCCAATCATGGTCAAAGCAGTTTATATCAGTTTGATTTGATAGGTGTAAACTCCCGTTTGGATGGTATTCAGGCGGCTTTGTTAGATGTAAAATTGAGTTATTTAAATGATTATTTAGCTGCCAGACAAGAGGCCGCAGCTTATTATGATAATGCTTTTAAAAACCATCAGAAAATCACTCCTCCGAAAAGAGCGCCTTATTCCACCCATGTTTTTCATCAATACACTTTGAAGTTAGCTGATGATATAGACAGGGATAAATTAAAAAATTATTTAAATGAGCAGGGGGTACCTTCAATGGTTTATTATCCGAAGCCATTACATATGCATAAAGCCTACACTGATTTAGGATTCTCTAAAGGAGATTTGCCTGTTAGTGAAAGCTTGTCTGAAAGAGTGATTTCTCTTCCGATGCACACTGAGTTGACAACAAATCAGTTGGATTATATTATTGAACATGTTTTAAAATATTGTAAGTAAAAAGTTATGAAAATAGCAGTTATAGGAACCGGATATGTCGGATTAGTTTCAGGTATTTGTTTTGCCGAAACAGGTAATAATGTTACATGCGTTGATATCAATCAATCGAAAATTGATCGACTGGTAAAGGGTGAGGTTCCAATTTATGAGCCGGGATTAAATACCTTATTTCAAAGAAACAGAACTCAGGACAGAATCAAGTTTACCACAAATTTAAACGATGCAGTAGAAGATGCTCAGGTAATCTTTTTAGCACTTCCAACCCCTCCCGGTGAGGATGGTTCAGCAGATTTATCTTATGTTTTAAATGTAGCTGAAGAGTTAGGAAAAATCATTAAAGATTATAAGGTTATTGTTGATAAGAGTACCGTACCCGTTGGCACAGCTGAAAAAGTACAGGCGAAAATTGCTTTAAATTCTAAAGTTCCTTTTGATGTAGTTTCCAATCCGGAGTTTTTGAGAGAAGGGAAGGCGGTGGATGATTTTATGAAGCCGGACAGAGTAGTAATTGGCACTAACTCTGAAAAAGCCAGAGAAATTATGGGCAGGCTATATGATCCTTATGTACGTCAGGGCAATCCGGTGATTTTCATGGATGAGCGTTCGGCAGAAATGACTAAATATGCAGCAAATGCATACTTGGCTACGCGTATCACTTTTATGAATGAAATTGCCAACCTTTGTGAAAAAGTAGGAGCGGATGTTGATATGGTTAGAAAAGGAATTGGCTCAGACAATAGAATTGGAAAAAGATTTTTATTCCCGGGCATTGGTTATGGTGGAAGTTGTTTTCCAAAAGATGTTCAGGCATTGGGAAAAACCGCTAATGAGTATGGCTATGACTTCAAAATCCTAAAATCGGTAATGAATACTAATGATTTACAGAAAAAAGTCATGGTAGAGAAAATAAATAATGTTTACGGCAAAGATTTAAAGGGTAAAAAGTTTGCAGTTTGGGGCTTGTCTTTCAAGCCTGATACGGATGATATCAGAGAAGCGCCGGCCATTGACATTTGTAGAGAATTATTGAATTCCGGTGCAGAAATAGCGGCTTTCGATCCTGAGGCTATTGAAAATTTTAAAGAGATTTTTAATAATGAAATTGAATTCGTTGAAAATATGTACGCAGCTTTAAATGGAGCCGATGCTTTACTTGTTTTCACTGAGTGGTCAGTTTTTAGAAGTCCGGATTTTGATAAGATAAAAAACAGTTTGAAAAAACCGGTTATATTTGATGGCAGAAATGTTTTCTCAGTAGAAGACATGAAGCAAATGGGTTTCTATTACAACAGCATTGGTAGGATGACTGTTAATTCTAATTTATTATAAATTTTATGCGTAAAAGAGTTTTAATCACCGGAGCAGCCGGTTTTATAGGTTCACACCTCTGTGATCTTTTTATCAAAAAAGGATTTGATGTGATAGGTATGGATAATCTGTTGACCGGTGATATGAAAAACATCAATCACTTATTTCCGCTGGAAACTTTTAAGTTTTATCATCATGATGTCAGTACATACATTCAAATACCCGGTGAGTTAGACTATATCCTGCATTTTGCATCTCCTGCCAGCCCGATGGATTATCTTAAGATGCCTATACAAACCCTGAAAGTAGGCTCTTTGGGAACGCATAATTGTTTGGGGTTAGCCGTTGCAAAAAAAGCCAGAATTTTAGTTGCTTCTACTTCTGAAGTCTATGGAGATCCGGAAGTACATCCTCAGCATGAGGAGTATTGGGGAAATGTAAATCCGGTAGGTCCCAGAGGTGTTTATGATGAAGCAAAAAGATTTCAGGAAGCTATGACCATGGCTTATCATAAAGTACATAATGTAGAGACCAGAATTATTCGGATTTTTAACACCTATGGCCCGAGAATGCGCCTGAATGACGGAAGAGCCCTTCCCGCTTTTATGGAGCAGGCTTTAAGAGGAAAAGATATTACTGTATTTGGGGATGGCAGTCAAACCCGTTCTTTTGGCTATGTAGGAGATTTAGTGGATGGAATTTATAAGCTCTTAATGAGTGACTATCACTTGCCCGTTAACATCGGAAACCCTGAAGAAATATCAATAAATGAGTTCGCCAGAGAAATTATTGAACTGACCGGAAGTAAATCTAAAATCATATACAAGGACTTGCCGAAAGATGACCCGAAACAAAGACGTCCGGATATCAGCAGAGCCCGCGAAGTTTTAAACTGGGAACCTAAAGTTCATAGAAAAGAAGGCCTTAAAATTACTCTGGAATATTTCAAAACTATATTGGACAATGAGTGATCAAAAATTTTATGTACATCCAAGTGCTATTGTTGATGAAGGCTGCACTATTGGCAGTGGTTCAAAAATATGGCATTTCTGTCATTTAATGCCTAAGGCGATTATTGGAGATAACTGCATATTGGGTCAAAATGTATTTGTAGCTGATGATGTCATTTTAGGAAACAATGTGAAAGTTCAGAATAATGTTTCCCTGTATACAGGTGTTATTTGTGAAGATGATGTTTTTTTGGGACCCTCTATGGTCTTCACAAACATTGTAAATCCCCGAAGTGCAGTAGTTCGCCGAGGTCAGTACACTAAAACCACCGTAAAAAAAGGAGCCTCCATTGGGGCAAATGCAACTATAGTTTGCGGACATGATATTGGTCGTTTTGCTTTTATAGGAGCCGGCTCTGTCGTTACTAAAAATGTCCCTGACTATGCACTTGTAGTGGGCAATCCGGCCCGACAAATTGGTTGGATGAGTGAATACGGTCACCGTCTTGAATTTGATTACAAAGGAGAAGCCGTTTGTCCGGAAAGTAAAGAAAAGTATAACTTAAAAAATGAAGTAGTAATAAAACTCTAAAAATGTTACAAGAATTAAAAAACAAAAAATCAAAATTAGCAGTCATTGGTCTGGGATATGTTGGATTACCAATCGCTCTTGAATTCGCAAAAAAAATATCAGTCATTGGCTTTGATATAAATGCGAAGAGAGTGGAAATGATGAAAAATAATGTAGACCCGAGTCAGGAACTGGAAAGTAAAGATTTTGAAGGTACAGATATTCAGTTTACCGCAAATCCGGATGATTTAAAGGATGCAACTTTCTTTATAGTAGCAGTCCCCACACCGGTTGACGATCACAAAGTTCCGGATTTAACGCCGGTAGTAAGTGCATCAAAAGCAATTGGAAAAATCCTGAAAAAAGGAGATTATGTAGTTTATGAGTCTACCGTTTATCCAAGTTGTACAGAAGAGGATTGCGTTCCGGTATTGGAAGAATTTTCAGGCTTAAAAGCCGGTGAAGATTTCAAATTCGGTTTTTCACCGGAAAGAATTAACCCGGGAGATAAAGAGCATACTTTAACAAAAATCGTTAAGGTCGTTTCCGGTTGTGATGCAGAGTCTCTTAAAGTTATTGGAGATGTTTATGAATTGGTTATTGAAGCCGGTGTATTCAGAGCTGCCAGTGTGAAAGTTGCTGAAGCTGCCAAAATTATTGAAAATACTCAAAGAGATTTAAACATAGCTTTGATGAATGAGCTGTCAAAGATTTTCGACAGATTGAATATAAACACTTTTGATGTGCTCGAAGCAGCCGGAACAAAATGGAATTTCCTTAAATTTCATCCCGGATTAGTTGGCGGACATTGCATAGGTGTTGACCCATACTACCTGACTTATAAGTCCATAAGCTTAGGTTACAAGCCTGAGGTTATACTTAGCGGCCGTAGAATAAATGATAGCATGGGAGAATATGTTGCCAGAAAATTAGTTCAAAAGATAATTAAAACCGGAACACCCGTTGCTAAATCAAATGTGCTTGTAATGGGCGCTACATTTAAAGAAAATGTGAGTGATATCAGAAATTCAAAAGTAATAGATGTTATCAACGAGCTTAAGTCATATTCTGTAAATGTGGACGTTGTTGATCAATATGCTGATTCTGAAGAAATTAAAGAAGAATATGGCATAGAGTTATCAAAACTTTCAGATAAAAAATATGAAGCAATCATAGTTGCCGTTAATCATACAGATTATGTAAAGCTAACAGAAGATGATTTTAAAAAGATGCTGAATAAAAACGGTATTCTTATTGATATTAAAGGTCTGTATAGAAAAAAGATTAAAGATCTGACCTATTGGTCATTATAAAAATAGATAAAGTATGTCTTTCAAAAAGAAAATTTTAATTACCGGAGGAGCCGGATTCATTGGCTCTCATGTTGTTCGTTTATTTGTCAATAAGTACCCGGATTACCACATTGTAAACTTAGACAAACTAACTTATGCCGGTAATCTGGAGAATATTACAGATATTGAAAACAAAGAAAATTATACTTTTATAAAGGGAGATATTGCTGATACTGCTTTTGTAGAGAAACTATTTCTTGAAAATGATTTTGACGGGGTAATCCACTTAGCTGCAGAGTCTCATGTTGACAGGTCTATTTTGAGTCCAATGGAGTTCATACAGTCAAATATTGTCGGTACGGTAAACTTATTAAACGGAGCAAAAGCAAGCTGGAAAGATAATATGGAAGGCAAACTTTTTTATCATGTTTCTACAGATGAAGTATATGGTTCTTTAGGGAAAGAAGGTTTGTTTGTTGAAACAACTCCTTACGATCCGCGTTCTCCGTATTCAGCAAGTAAAGCAAGTTCTGACCATTTAGTGAGAGCATATAACCATACTTATGGTTTGCCAATTGTAATCACAAACTGCTCTAACAATTATGGAAGCCACCAGTTTCCGGAAAAGTTGGTTCCTTTAGCTATCAATAATATCAAACAAATGAAGCAAATCCCCATTTATGGCAAAGGGGATAATGTAAGAGATTGGCTATGGGTAAATGACCACGCAGTAGCTATTGACTTGGTTTATCATAAAGGAAATAAGGGCGAAACTTATAATATTGGTGGATTTAATGAGTGGAAAAACATAGATTTAATTCATGTTTTATGCAAAGTCATGGACAAAAAATTAAATCGTAAAGAAGGAACATCTGCTTCTTTGATTACCTTCGTAAAAGATCGTCCGGGACATGATGCCAGATATGCAATTGATGCGTCAAAGATAAACAAAGAATTAGGCTGGAAGCCAAGCGTTACTTTTGAAGAAGGTCTTGAAAAAACCGTTGAATGGTATCTGGAAAATGAAAAATGGTTGGAAAGAGTTACCAGCGGAGCTTATAAAAACTATTACGAAAAACAATACGAAGCAGGTCAATCAAATTAAAATATGTATAATCAGGCATTTCATAAGGAAGAATTATCGCAGTACAGCTTTCTGATAACAGGGGGAGCCGGATTTATTGGTTCCAATATCGTTGATTATTTAATAAAATACGGGGCAGGAAAAGTCAGAGTATTGGATAATTATCTTACCGGTAGAAAGTCTAATATTGAAAAGTATCTTGATTTGCCCAATTTTGAAATGATTGAAGGTGATATTTGTGATTTAGAAGTTTGCCGAAAGGCTTGTGCAGATATTGATTTTGTTTCACATCAGGCAGCTCTTGGCTCTGTACCAAGATCCATAAAGCATCCGGAAAAAACAAATGCTATAAATGTAAGTGGTTTTTTGAATATGGTTATAGCTGCTTCAGAGAATAAAGTGAAGCGCTTTGTATATGCATCTTCTTCTTCTGTTTACGGAGATAGCCTTGCTTTGCCAAAAATTGAAGACCAAACCGGGAAACCTCTTTCACCTTATGCTGTTTCCAAATATACCAATGAATTGTATGCAAATGTTTTTGCTGACATATACGGCTTGGAAATTTGTGGTTTACGATATTTTAATATTTTCGGTCCCAAACAGGATCCAAATGGAGCATATGCTGCTGTAATACCTATTTTTATTGATAAATCCATACAGGAAGAAACCGTTTACATTGATGGTGACGGTGAACAAACCAGAGATTTTACTTTTGTTGAAAATGCAGTTCAGGCAAATGTTAAAGCATTTTTTGCTGTTGGTTCAGAAATTAAAAAGCAGGTTTTCAATATCGCTGTCGGAGAAAATTTTTCGGTAAATCAAATTTATAATACTATACAGGATTGCCTCGGTAAAAATAATAAACCCTCTTACAGAGAATCCAGAAAAGGTGATGTGAAAGACTCTTTGGCAGACATCACTAAAGCTGAAAAGATATTGGGCTATAGCCCGGGTGTTCGTTTTGAAGAAGGGATTAAAAAAACAATCGACTTCTTTAAGCCGGAGCCGGCGGTTAAATAAATTTAATACATATGTTCCGATTTCTAAGGAACTTATTGAGTTCAACTTCTCTAAAGCATGAAGATTTTCATGTTCTTGGGGCTGATTTGCATTCTCATTTGATACCCGGCGTTGACGATGGGGCTAAAGATATGGAGGAATCTATAACCGGCATTAGAAAACTCCATGAAATAGGTTTTGACACCATAATCACGACTCCTCACATTATGCCGGGCTATTACAACAATAATGAGGATGATTTATTAAGAAAAGCCGAAGATGTTATTCGGGAAATAGAAAAGCAAAATATAGATGTTAAGTTTAAAGTTGCCGCAGAGTATTTTTGTGATGAAAATTTTGTCCAAAAAATAAAAAATACCAATCTGCTCACTTTAGGCAATGACTTTTTTTTGTTTGAACTTCCTTTTTTTAATAAACCGGTAAACTTTGATGAAGTGGTTTTTGCCATTCAAAGTAAAGGCTTAAAACCAATTTTGGCACATATTGAGCGATATTCATTTTTTCATGAACTGCCAATGGATGACTTTCATGAACTAAGTGAAAAAGGATTGAACATACAGGTAAATATCGGATCTTTTTCAGGGGCTTATGGACCCATTGTTAAATTGTTTGCTGAGCGCTTGGCAAAAGAAAAATTAATTGATTTTTTGGCTTCCGATTATCATCATATAAAGCACATCTCCCAATTGTATAAATCTCTCAAAAACAAGCACGTACAACAACTGCTTGAGCAAAACGAATTGAAAAACCATTTATTGATTTAATGTTTTTTACAAATTCAATTACAACTTATTTGTGAATAGCCATTCATTTTCTAATTTTAGGCTTACTAATTAAATTTTTATAAATATGGAAGTATTTGAAACGGGCTTTGAAGGTCTGTTTGAGTTAAAGCCAACAGTTTTTGAAGACAGCCGCGGTTACTTTTACGAATCGTATAATCAGCAGGTTTTTGATGAAAAGTGTTCTGCAACAAGATTTGTACAGGATAATCAATCAAAATCGGGAAAAGGAGTGCTTCGCGGACTTCATTTTCAGATATATCCATATGCTCAGGCAAAATTAGTGAGGGTACTTTCAGGAGAAGTGTTAGATGTGGTGGTTGATTTAAGGAAAGATCAAAAGACCTATGGAAAATCATATAAAACTAAGCTGAGTCAGGAAAATAAAAGACAATTATTTATTCCGAGAGGCTTTGCACATGGATTTCTTGTTTTAAGCGAAAGCGCTGAATTTTTTTATAAGTGTGATAATTTTTATTCAAAAAGTCATGAGCGGGGCATTATCTATAATGATAAGGCATTGGAAATTGATTGGCTCATGAGTGAAGAGGAATTGTTAATTTCACCAAAAGATTTAGAATTGCCGGCTTTTAAAGACCTCAGCCCCGAAAATTTGAAGTTTTAAATTAAAGTATGTTTAATGTCTGAAAAGAAACACATAATCGTAACAGGTGCGGGTGGGCAATTAGCCTCTGAAATTCAATTTCTTTCCGGCAAACAAACGAATCTTCGATTTACTTTCCTGCCTTTTGAGCAACTCGATATCACTAATGATGCTCATCTGGAAGAGCTTTTTCAAAATGCCAAAGACTGGGATGTTATTATTAATACAGCGGCTTATACGGCTGTAGATAAAGCTGAAGAAGAAACAGAAAAAGCATCAATGGTAAATGCTCAGGCAATGGAAAAAATTGGCAGGCTTTGCCATTTGAACAAAAAGTATATCATACATATTTCAACTGATTTTGTATTTGACGGGCGCTTATCAAGACCTTATGTTGAAAGTGATGAAGCAAATCCAATCAATGTTTACGGAAAAACCAAAAGAACCGGAGAAATAAATCTACTGGCCTCAAATGAAAATAGCCTCATATTTAGAACATCCTGGCTGTATTCAACCTATGGAAAGAATTTTTTTAAAACCATGCGATTTTTGGGAGAGAGTAAAAGCGAGTTAAAAGTAGTTTCCGATCAGGTAGGTACACCCACTTATGCATTGGATTTGGCAGACTTTATTTTACATGTTTTACAAAATGAATTGTATTTAACTAATAAAGGAATTTTTCATTTTAGCAATGAGGGAGTAGCCAGCTGGTATGACTTTGCCTGGCAGATAATGAAAATGTCCGGACTGAACTGCAAAGTTTTACCCATTAATTCAATTGAGTATCCTACACCGGCAGCCAGACCGAATTATAGTGTTTTAGATAAATCTAATCTTAAGAAAAAGTTTAATTATTTAATTCCACACTGGCAGGAAAGTCTGCTTGAGTGTATTAAAAAATCCGGAAATGACATCGCTAAATAAACTGAAAATCGATGATTTGCTGAAGATCTCTGCTGAGGCCGGCAAGCTGATTATGGCTATCTATAAACAGCCGTTTGATGTTGAGGAAAAAGAGGACAAAACACCTCTGACTTTGGCAGATAAGGCTTCAAACGGGTTTATTACGGAAGCTTTAAAGAAATTGACACCCGATATTCCAATTATTTCAGAAGAAATGAAGCAGGTAGATTATGAGGTTAGAAAAGATTGGAAATATCTGTGGATGGTAGATCCTTTAGATGGAACTAAGGAGTTTATAAAGAAAAACGGAGAATTTACCGTGAACATTTCTCTCATTTCAGAGAATGAATCGATATTGGGAGTGGTTCATATTCCGGCGACAAATGAATCTTATTTTGCCAAAAAAAATGAAGGTGCATTTAAAGTGACCAATACCGAAAAGGTCAAGATAAATAAATCGGGTGACTACCGCTTAAAAGAAAATATAAAAGTAGTAGCCAGTCGTTCTCACAAAGATAATAAGCTGAATTCTTTTTTAGAAGATTTGCAACATGAAGGAAAGAATATAGAAATCATGTCAAAAGGCAGTTCCCTGAAATTTTGCATGATTGCTGAAGGCAGCGCAGATGTCTATCCCCGCTTTGGTCCAACTATGGAATGGGATACAGCGGCAGCCCAAATTATAGCTGAAGAAGCAGGATGTAAAGTGCTTGATATCTCAAACGGCGAAAGACTTTCCTACAATAAAGAAGACCTACTAAATCCGGGATTTATAGTTTATTAAAAGCTTTATTTTTCTAAAGCTTCTCGTAAGTCATTTATTAAATCTTCAACATTTACACAATCAGGGTTTTAAAATAATTGAATAATAGAACATTCGAACAATCGAATAGTGAAGTAAAATGAAAGAAAAA
>REEL01000125.1 GCA_007695095.1 Chitinophagaceae bacterium
TTCTCTTCCTTTTTCTCTTCCTTCTTAACTTCCTCTTTTGCCTCTTTCTCAACTTCCGGCTCTTTTACTTCCTTTTCCGGCTTTTTAGCAGTTTCTTCCTTTTTTACTTCAATTTCAGGCGTAACAACCGTTTCTTTTACCGTCTCTTTAACTTTGGTGTCCAGAACGTCTTCGACCTTTTCCTTGGTTTCTTTAACTTCAGTTTTGATAGCATCTGCTAATTTAACTTTATCAGCTTTTTGTTTTTCTTCAAAATCCTTACTGAATTTCTCACGCAGCAGGTTTTGTCCTACGGCATCTACTTTCGTGTTAGGGCCACTAGTTGCATAACCATTTTCCTTTAATACTTCAAGAATCGTGTTAAGACCTACTCCCAGTTCGGAAGCAAGTTTCACAGCTCTTTGTTGTTTGATCTCTTCAGTCATTAATCCTCCAAAATTAATTTAGCTTTTCAGCTTTTACTCTTCAAATTCAGCGCTTAAAATCTTAATCAGGTCTTCAATGGTTTCTACTTCCAAATCTGTTCTCCTGACTAATTCTTCTTTTTCAAGTTTTAAAACACTTTTTGCTGTATCACAGCCAATTTTAATCAACTCGTCTATTATCCAATTATCTATTTCGTCTCTAAACTCGTTGATGTCAACATCATCTAATTCAGAACCTATTTCAATATCATTTCTGTAAACATCAATTTCATATCCTACTAAATCACCCGCTAACTTAATGTTTAAGCCCCCTCTTCCTATCGCTAAAGATACCTGATCCGGATTTACATAAGCCACTGCTTTTTTATTTTCTTCATCGATTTTTATTTCCTGTATTTTCGATGGAGCTAATGCCCTGGTAATAAATAACGGTAAATTAGAGGTATAATTTATGATATCTATGTTTTCATTTTTTAATTCTCGTACAATTCCATGAATTCTGGAACCTTTCATACCTACACAGGCACCAACCGGATCAATTCTCTCATCCATTGATTCAACTGCAACTTTTGCTTTTTCACCCGGCTTTCTTACAATTTTCTTAATCATTATAAGTCCATCATATATTTCCGGCACTTCTTCTTCCAGCAATCTGGCTAAAAAGTCAGGATGTGTTCTGGATAAAATTATTTTAGGGTTAGCATTTATCAGCTTCACTTCTTTTATCAAAGCCTTTACATTATCCCCTTTTTTGAAGAAATCTGTAGGAATTTTTTCCCTTCTTGGAAGAATCATTTCGTTTCCTTCATCGTCTAAAATCAAAATTTCATCTTTCCAGGTTTGATATACTTCACCTATAACAACTTCACCTTCTCTGTCTTTATACTTTTTAAAGACTTCATCTTTTTCCAGCTCATTTAAGCGGGAGCGTAATGTTTGCTTAAAAACAAGCGTTGATCTTCTGCTAAAATCCGCAATTCCTATTTCATCAAAATGTTCCTCTCCTATTTCATAATCTTCATCTATTTCTTTAGCTACTGATAGGGGAATTTGTAAGTTTTCATCTTCTAAATCTTCATCTGCAACTATCTCTCTTTTTCTGAAAATTTCCAAGTCACCTCTATCGGTATTGACAATTATATCAAAGTTATCATCACTACCAAATTCTTTCTTGATAATGGTACGGAAAACATCCTCAAGAATTTTCATCAATATCGGACGAGCTATATTTTTTCGTTCTTTAAATTCCGTAAACGATTCTACTAATATTTCACTGTTCATTGTTACAGATTTATGTTTTAAGTGTCTTTACACTCAAGTTACGTATTTTTTTAAAATTTTAAAACCAATGTTGTTGACTTAATATCTTCAAATTGAATTTCATGCTCAATTACAGTCGTTTCTTTTGATTTTTTTATCGGTTTATGTTCTTCTATTTTAAGTTTATTTTCATCTACTTCTTTCAAAATTCCGGTTAATTTAACCCCGTTTTTCATAAGTACATCAACCTCTCTGCCAATTCTTCTTTTATACTGCCTCAATACTTTAATCGGGTTTGTCATTCCCGGCGAAGATACTTCAAGTATATACTTCTCTCCTACCAAACCTTTCGTTTCAAGAAAATTTTCCAAATCCCTGCTTATCTCAGCGCATTTTCCTATCTGAATTCCGGAATCACCATCTAAAAAAACCTGAATTGTCTGTGGATTAGGAAATTTTATGTCAACCGGAAAAAATTCAGTTCCTTCAAACCGCTCTTCTAAGTATTCCCAAATGTTTTTAAATAACGCTTCCGATGCCATAAATATAGTATTCAAAGAAAAAGAGGGAACTATCGCCCCCTCTTTCCAACTGCAAAAGTATAAAAAAATTTCCGCTTTTAAAATTTATTTTGTTTTATTTTGTTCTATGACTATTAAACTTATTGATGAACGGACTATATATTCACATTCCTTTTTGTAAACAATCTTGTCACTATTGTGATTTCCATTTTTCTGTCAACCATGCATTGTTTGATCAGATGGTTAACAGCATTTGTAAAGAAATTTCATTGCGTAGTTCTTACATGCCCGGTAATGAATTAGACTCTGTATATTTTGGTGGTGGAACTCCCTCCCTACTCAAAAAAAATCATTACAAAACTTTGATGAGTGCCATAAATGAAAATTTTTTAACCGAAAATTTAAAAGAAGTTACCCTGGAAATGAATCCGGATGATGTTAATGCTGATTACATGAAATACCTTTTTAATGAAACTTTCATAAATCGTATTAGCCTTGGAGTTCAGTCGTTTAATGAAACTGAATTGGTTTTTATGAATCGCAGTCATACGGCAAAACAATCCCGAAGCAGTCTGGATGCAATTAGAAAAAGCGGATTTAATAATATTAGCCTGGATCTCATTTACGGACTTCCCGAACATGTTGAAAAAAATTGGGAAAATAATATAACTATTTTTCTGAAAGAAGATATTCCACATCTTTCGGCTTACTGCCTGAGCATAGAAGAAAAAACAGTGTTCGGAAAGCTTTTAAAAGAGAACAAGTTAATTCCTTTGCATGATGACATTGCGTTTCAGGAGTTTGTTACTTTAAGAAACATGCTTTTTAATTATAAATATGAGCATTATGAAATCTCAAATTTTGCTTTAAAAAATTATAAAGCTTTTCATAACAGTGGTTACTGGAAAGACATGATATATCTGGGTGTGGGACCATCTGCTCATTCGTTTAACAGCCGTCAAAGATCTTGGAATATTGCATCCAATAAAGCATATATCGACCGATTAGATCAAAATAAGGAATTTTTTACTGAGGAAATTTTAGACGATAAAGCAAGATTTAATGAATTTATAATGAAGTCTTTACGTACAATTGAAGGAATCAATTTGCTGGAATTAACCTATAACTTTGGTGAACATCATACATCTGATTTGATAAAAAAATCTAAAAAATATTTGAGCTCAGATTTAGTTCACATTTCTGAGAATTACATTTGTTTGACAGAAAAGGGATTATTTATTTCTGATTTTGTTGCAGCTGATTTATTTCTTGATAATTAAACTTTTATGAAAGAACCAATAATTTTACATTTGGAAACTTCCACCTCTATTTGCTCTGTAGCCCTTTCTAAAGGTGAAAATTTATTAGCACATAGGGAAACAAATGTTGATAAGTCTCATAGTAGTATAATTTTGGATTATATAAATTCTGTTTTACAAGAAAGTGAAGTTCCTTTAAAATATCTTAATGCAATATCTTGCAGCACAGGACCCGGTTCTTATACCGGACTAAGAATAGGTGTATCTACTGCAAAAGGTTTAGCCTACGGCCTGAAAATTCCCGTAATAGACTTACCTGTGTTGGATACTCTTGCAAATGAAATGCTTTTTAGATATCCGGATTTTAAATATTACATTCCGGTCATTGACGCAAGAAGAATGGAAGTTTATCTTGCTGTTTATGAAAAAGAAAGAAAAATAGTTGATTTTAAACCTATGATTATTGAAAATAAAGATGTTTTTAATTTCTTAGATAGTAAAAATAATATAATTCTGTCCGGATACGGCGTTGAAAAATTATCCTCTGTCTTGCCAAAAGAAAGTTTTAAAATAGAAACCAATATTAAACCCTGTGCTATTTATAACATACGAATAGCTTATAAAAAATTTATAGAAAAAATCTTTTCTGATTCTGCTTATCTAAATCCTATATATTTAAAATAATTAAAATACAGTGATAATATAAAATTATTATTGTATTTATTAAACACTTTACGAGTTATTATTGTTAGGTATTATGATACTAATTTTTAAATACTGTAAAAAATAATGTTTTTTTAAAAATAAGATTGGCACACTGTTTGATAATTAGTTATTGAAATTTATAATAAATAAAACAATTTAATTATGGCAAACACAGCAAAGGACAGAGTAATCGTTTTGAAAAATGGCGACAATGATGACATTCGCTTAGATTACAATCTATTAAGAAAAGCAGTTTTAACATTGAGAGCTGTTAATCACAAATTAAGAAAACAGATTATTAAATTATTAGAGGAGCATGACAGACTTACTGTTACTGAAATCTATGTAAAACTTAGGTTAGAGCAATCTGTTGCCTCTCAGCATCTGGCAATTTTAAGAAGAGCCGGTGTTGTTAGAACAGATAGAGATGGAAAATACATCCATTACTCTTTAAACAGACCTAGAATTGCAGAAGTTTCAGCATTAGTTGAAGAACTTGCTCAATAATAGCAAAGCGGATTTTAAGAAAAAAAAAGCCGGTAGTTTCTACCGGCTTTTTTTATTGATAAAAACTTAAAATAATTATAAACAAAATATGCATAAGCATTGTTATTGTGGGAAAATATGTTAAAAATGACACGAGATAACAAGCACCCCAATATTCAAATAGATGCTACTAATCTTAATTATTGCTCGGATATTATGCGTGCAATATCTCATCCTCTAAGACTCAAAATACTTAGTTTTATTGATAATGAAAAGAAAACCAACGTCAATAAAATATATAACACACTCAAGTTAGAGCAGTCTATAACATCCCAACACTTAAAAATTTTAAGAGATAATGAGTTAGTTATTTCTGAAAGAGAAGGTAAGTATATTTTTTACCGTATTAATTACGAGAAAATAATTCATGTAAATACAGTAATTAATCAATTTTACCAAAAGTAAAAACGAAACTATTCGTTAAAATCCACCATATTTTCCCATAATGAGAAAATATTAATACCAAAATGGGAAAATACTAAAATTATGCTTTTTTATTACATTACAAGTGTAATAACTACTCTATTAAATAGATGTCAATAAAAACTTATTGCAAAAAAGGGTAAGATTAAACTGATAGTCAGTATTTTATAAAAAATAGAAGTTTTCCCAAAATGGGAATTTATTATTTTAAACCAAATTAACCTTTTATTAACACACACTATTATTATTGTATTTATTAATTAATTAAAAACAATAGTAGTAATAGGCTCTGTGGATTTGTGGATTTATTTTTAATGTAAAATTTGCATTTTTAAGTAAGATGAATTTTTAAACGAATTATACACAGTTATTTATTTTAAATTTCTCTTTTAAAATATAGATTTCAATATTCTTATCCACATTTACACAATTTTCGATTGTTTATATAAAAATAAATTTTTACCCCCTTTCTTTAGTGTTCAGACTGTTAATTTAAACAACTGTTTTTAACATTAAATAACATTTTATTTAGAAAAACCGGAATTTAACTTTATCATCTTAATAATTGTGAATTAGCTTACCACAATTAAACATTTTTTAACACTGATGTTAATAAAGAAGAAATAAAAAAAAGGGTTTTATTTACCGGTATAAACTATTTTTTTCTATGTAGTTATTTACCTTGTCGGGTATAAGGTATTTAACAGATTTTTCTTCTTTAATCATGTTTCTAATTAAACTGGCTGATATGTTGAGTAGCGGGACATCGAGGATGGTAACTTTAGGATGTTTTTTCCACTCATTTAAATCAAAACCCTCTCTTCGGTAAACTAATAAATGATAGTATTTTAAGATAGTCTCATAGTTTTTCCACTTATGGAATGAATCTAAGTTATCACCACCCATGATTAAACTAAATTCATACTTTGGAAACATTTCCGTCAGTTTAGTAAGTGTATCTATAGTGTAAGATGGTTTTTTTAACATAAACTCTACATTACTTACAGACAATCTTTCATTATCTTCTATAGCTGTTTCGACCATTTTTAGGCGTTCGTATTCATTTAAGAGAGAAGATTTTTGTTTAAAAGGGTTTTGTGGCGTTACGACAAACCATACTTTATCTATATGACTATTTTCTACAAAATAGTTAGCGATTATTAGATGCCCTATATGAATAGGATTAAAAGTACCAAAGAAAAGACCTACTTTCAAAATGTTATTTTAAATTATAAATTTACTACCCTTGTATATAAGGGTTCCGTCAGCATAAATTTCACCATTATCTTCCATTCCGGATATCATATCCCAATGTACAGAGGATTCATTTTTTCCTCCCGATTGAAAATATGATTGTCCAACAGCCATATGAACAGTGCCGCCTATTTTTTCATCAAAAAGTATATTTCTGGTGAAGCGGTCTATGTGATAATTAGTGCCTATAGCAATTTCTCCAAAAAAGCGGGCTCCCGGCATATCAAAAACTTCATCCAGTATTTTCTTTCCCTTTTCAGCGGACCATTTAACAACTTCACCATTTTTCACTTCAAGTCTTACATTTTCAACTTCGTGGCCACCGTATACTGCCGGGAAATCAAAGCTTACATAGCCATTCCCGGAATCTTCAACCGGTGAAGTAAACACTTCTCCTGAAGGCATATTATTTCTTCCATCTGAGTTTATCCAGGTTCTTCCTTTCGTGCTGAATTGAATATCCATTTTATCACTTTTGTAATGTATGGAATTGCATTTATTCAGATAATCAACAATTGTTTGTTGATCTTTTCTTACCTGTAACCATTCTTTTACAGGGTCTTCTTCAAAAAGAAAACAAGCACCGTAAACAAACTTTTCATACTCACTAAGCGACATTCCGGCATCCTGCGCAGAAGCTAGTGTAGGAAATTGACAAAGCGATCTTTTCATTTGCCCGTCTGCTGTACGTCTGCTGTAATTTTGCATAACAGGCTTCATTGTAGCAGAAAAAATCTTTTTTTTCTCAGAATCAATATTTTGCATATCGCGTAAATTAAAAGGAGCTCTTATAGCGAGGTATGCATCAAAATTACTCATTACATGCTCCATAATAAAAGGAGTATGTTTTAGTTGATGTTCTTCAGCATTTTCGAAAAAAATTCTCTCTTTTTCATTAAAATCTACGGTAAACTCAGGAATTCCACCGGCTAGTAAAATTTCTTTCTCTATCTCTTGCAGAAGAGGTTCAGAAAGATAAGTTGAGCGAATAAAAACTTTTTCGTTCTTTTCTATCTGTAAACAATAATGAGTTAATAACTGAGCATATTTATTATAAATAGATTGCATAATTAATTATTTTTTTTGTGCAAGATTACTAAGAATGTAGTTAATTTCTAAGGAAAAAGGCCTTTAGTCTGTACTTTTAAAAAAATGAATCAGGATTAACCCGGTTTCCAACATAGTTCCCATCCCTTACAGGATATAATGTTATTTCATAAAAAGAGGTTTCTTCAGACATGGGGTCATCCATTCCTATTAGTATGTTAAAGTCCGGATGATCAAAAATTTTATATACAGAGGCTTCTTTAAAACCACCTTTTATATTTTCATCGTAAACTATCTCTTCTTCACTCCAGTCTCTGCCCAAAATTACTTTTAAATAATAGCTCCCGTCAGGAATATGACTCATTTCATAAACCGAACCTGCCTGTATATATTCATTTCTAACTATTTCTTTAGTATTGTGATCTACTAATATAACAACAGCATCCTGCCGATTACCGGTTAAAAAACGAATTCCATGTTCATTATTATAATCGAACATTCCCCGCCCATAATATTCCTCAAAAGGGTAATCTCCCGTATTTAAACGATTCATTTCATCCCACTCCGGGTGTGGACTTTCTTCAATGTTTCTGAAACTGTGAGTAGCAGATTCAAAGCCCGGAGTTTCCGGTGGGTTTAATAAGTTATATAAAACAAGTGAAAATATAGTTCCTAAAACAATAAAAACAGTTGAAAATATAAGTGTTTCCGTTTTGTCATTGAATAAAAACCTTTTATTATTTTTTTCAACAGCGTTTCCACATTTAATAAATAAGCTGTTTGAACCAAAACGATAATTAGATTTATCAATAAAAACCGGTCCAAGAGGTAAGTAGCCTTTATTAATCGGCTTTAATTTATAAGTAAAATAGCTGACATAAGCCATAGCACCATTTTCCAACTCAACATCTGAATTGATTTCAGGTACACCTATTATTTTAAATTGATTTATGCCGGTAATGAAAATATTTTTCCCCGTTCCCTTTACTCTGATTTCCAGATTAAAAGACTCTTTTAACCCAACAACATTTTTATTTGTGCGAATTCTGATACTACTATTATCATAAATAACCCTTTTTCTCTGACTTCTGAACTGATTACCAAAAAAATTACCGTTTTTGTTTTTTATCAGAATTTCATAAGCTTGTTGAATTTCTTTGAAACGATCCTGGTAATAGGGGTCATTGTTATGCCTGTCAGGATGATACTTAAGAACCAGCTGCCTGTATGCAGCTTTTATCTCTTTCTCAGTAGCCCCTTCCTTGAGCCCTAATACATTATAATAGTCTATAAATGGCATGCTAAAAAGTATCTCAGTGACTTATACAAAACGTCAAATGTTTATTTTAGGTTTAATTGATCAAAAGAATTATTTAAAATTGGTACATCAGCTTTTATTATTATTACTAATCCTTGATAAACAGCAGTCCTAAATTATTTTAAAAACTTTAATGATTCAAGTTCATTTAGCATCCAACCCGTTATGCTTAATCTGTCTTTTTTACATTCTAAAACCTCATGCTCAAGTAATTCACTTCTAAAACAGACAAATCTACCACCAACAGGCTCTATATTTGTAAATGTATTATTTTTTTGATAAATCCTCAACTCTCCCCCATCACCCTGAATCCAACTTTTATTAAGGTATAGTATAAATGTTAACCTTCTGTGATCATTAAATTTCAGCTGATCAATATGTCTTTTGTAAAAAGTGCCGGTGGGATATCTGGTATAATGTGATTCAAAATCTTTTAATCCCAGAAAACAGGTTTTGTTAATATAATCCATAAGTTGCAATATCTTACTCAAATATTCTTTTGTTGCAGGCGCTGCATTTTTGTATTGAATCCACTTAATATAATCGCCCCTTATTGAAGTATTTAATTGAAAATTATCCTGAGTACCTATGCCGGCTTTTTTAAATTTCATCTCTTCATCATTCATAATACCGAGCAAATCATCTGTATGTTTTTTACTAATAAAGTCATCACATACGGCAAAGCCATTGTTTGCTAACTCATCAGCAATATTTTCAAACTGATTTATCTCGTTTTTCATTATTAAAAAAGTTAAATACCATTATTTTACAAACGAATTTCGTTATATTTATTCATCTTATAGCTTTCTTTGTACTGATAATTATGAAAATTGTACCTTTATTGTAATATTTGACACCTGTAAAAACCAATTTCTGAATAACCGGAGTATAATGAGATTTTATCAGTTTGTATTATTTTTTCTATTCGTTAGCTTTATTAATCCGGACTTTTCTTTTTCTAATGAAAAATCAGATTATTTAAGGAAAGCAAATAATGCGCTGAAATTACAGGACATTTACTCAGCTGCTGATGCATTTGAATCTGCCTGGAAGATTGATACAGCTGATTATGAGTTAGCAGAGAAAATTGCCCGCCTTCACTTTAGTGCACGTGATTACCAATCAGCAAAAAAGTTTTATGAATTTTTATTCAACAATGCTAAGAATACCTTTCCCGCTATTGGTTTCTATTATGGCAGAGTTTTAAAGATGAACAACCATTGTGATAAAGCGATTTCTGTATTAACTGAAATTCGCGATTCTTACAGAGGTGAAAATCAAAGATTCTATCGAAATTTAGCTACTAATGAAATTAAAGGATGCCTTTTATTTGATACTTTAGCTGCCGCTCCTTATACTGTCAAAGAACCGGGAAGCTCAGTAAATAATCCTTACAGTAATATTTCACCGTTATGGTGGGGTTCAGATACTCTACTTTTTTCAACACTTTTTACGGATACCGTAATTACTGTGGATATAAATCAACCCGCCGGCCACCGATTGCAGTTTTATATGTCTGTTTTTGAGAATAATCAATGGCAGGAAGCTGAACTAACTGAGTTTTTTAATGACATAAATTACCATACGGCAAACGGTGCTTTTTCATCAGACAATAAAAGCTTCTATTTTACAAAATGCCGGGAAGATAAAAACATGCGCATTCTATGTGCTATATACAGGTCTGACTTTGTAAATAACTCTTGGCAGGAGGCTGTAAAGCTACCATCTGAAGTAAATAACAGCAGATATAATCAAACCCAACCGGCCATAGGCCTTAATAGCCGCGGAATGGAAGTGTTGTATTTTGTCTCTGACAGAAGCGGCGGCAGAGGTGGAAACGACATTTGGTTTTCATTAATAAACAGAGACGGCACATACAGAGACGCTATTAATGCCGGTCCTGTAATTAATACCGAAGCAGACGAGCAAACCCCCTGGTATGACTCCGAAAACGCAAAGCTGTATTTTAGCAGTAACGGACATCCCGGCTTAGGTGGATTTGATGTTTTCTACTCCGAGGGAGATATGAGAAGATGGAGCGAACCGGTAAATATGGGAAAGCCCATAAATTCAGCTCAGGATGATATGTATTTTCAATGGAAAGACAGCCTGGAAAACATGGCTTTGATTGTTTCAAACAGACCGGGTGAAACTATTTCTTTAAGAGGGCCAACCTGCTGCGACAATATTTATTTTTTAGAAAAAGATACCAGCTTTCGGATTTATGTAAAAGGAAGAGTTTATGATATTGATGACCGCACAAAGTCACCCTTATCACCTTCACCGGTTAGTTTGCATCAATTCAATAGTGATATTATCTTAAAAAAGGATACTACCATCGGGATAAACCCTTATTTTTTTACAGTTGACGAAAAAACTAATTATACCGTAAGGGCTTCTCATGAAGGATATTTAAGCGGATCTTCAGATTTTTCAACAATTGGTATGGAAAACAGAGATACTCTGGTAGTAGATGTTTTTCTGCGAAAGCTGGAAATAGGGAAAGCTTATCGCCTGGAAAATGTCTATTATGATTTTGATAAATGGGATTTACGTCCTGAATCCAAAGAAACACTTGACACTCTTTTAAGGATAATGAATGAAAACCCCAATATAATTGTAGAGCTATCTTCTCATACTGACCAAAGAGGAAGTGAAGCATATAATAATGTATTGTCGCAAAGAAGGGCAGAAAGCTGTATGCGTTACTTAATTCAGCAGGGGATAGACAGAGAAAGGCTCAGAGCCCGCGGATATGGAAAAGCCCGAATTTTGGAAGATTGCAGCATCTATCCTGATTGCCCAATGGATAGCGAAGAGGATTGCCCGTGTCATCAATTTAACAGAAGAACAGAATTTACAGTAATAGGGGAATTAGATGGCGAATTACTTTATGACGATGTTCGATATGGTGAATAAGTGCAGACAAACTTAGCGGTATAAGCTCAATTTAACTTTACACTTTTCTCTTCCACATGACTCAATATATAAATCAGGTAAAAAATGACGGCCAATAAAATTACTGCCACACCCTGATGAATGACTCCCCAGCTTACCGGAATATTTCCAACGGAAAGCAAAAGAGTAATAATGCCTAAAAGAACCTGTGTTAAAGTCACAAATACTAAAACTGAGACACCCAGGCTTAAGCGTTTATCAGTAGATTTTCTAAAAACCATTACCGCAATAAAAATCACAAATGCAGTAATCAGGTATCCTAAATTTCTATGAAAAAACTGTACTGCGGCTACCGCAAAAGTGCCTTCATACCAATGACTAAAGGATGATATAGTCCAATTTTCAGCTTGTAGGATTTCCGGAGGAATATAGGAGGAGTGCATTAATGGAAAAGTTGGATAAAAAAGTGCTGCACGCATACCTGACATTAATCCACCCAAAACAATTTGCACACTAACAGCCACCAACAAAATGATAAGTAGTTTTTTGCTTTTTTTGTAAAATCCGGACATGGGTTGCTCAATTTTTTTAAACCAAAAAGGCATACTTATCCACAGCAAATACCCAAAAGTAACTAAAGCAAGTGATAAATGCATTACCAATTTATATGGACTCACCCAGGGTTTGTCCTGAAGTCCGCTGGCAACCATTACCCAACCAAATGAAGCTACTATACCGGCTAACACAACCACTGTTAACAGTTGTTTCATAAGCTTGCTGTCAATCCATTTTTTATAAACAAAGAACAAAAACGGTATTATAAATACCAAGCCCATTAATCTCGCCCAGAAACGATGAATATACTCCCACCAATAAATAAACTTGAATTCACTCAGTGACATACCCTTATTTATTTGTTCATACTGAGGCGTAGACCGGTATTTTTCAAACTCTTCCACCCATTTGCTATCTGTCAAGGGGGGAATAGTACCCAGAACTATATCCCATTCAGTGATTGAAAGACCACTTCCTGTCAGACGAGTAATTCCCCCTACGATGATTTGTATAAAAATCATAAGCACTCCGATCATTAACCAGATGCCGATAACCCTGTTGGGTCCTTTAGATTTGATATTGTTTTTCATTTTTCAGCTATTAAACAGCTTTAATGTATTTTCGTTCTGCAAAATTGGTTAATTTATGCGCATTTGTACCGATTATTTATCAAAAAAATAGATTTAAATCTATTTTTGCATTACTCCCCAAAAAAATATAAAGATGAAGACAGACAGCGAACAGTTTAAAAAAATTATTTCTCATGCTAAAGAGTATGGATTTGTTTACCCTTCAAGTGATATTTACGATGGCTTAAGTGCGGTTTATGACTATGGACCTTACGGTAGTTTATTAAAACAAAATATACGTGAGTATTGGTGGAAGTCAATGGTTCAGATGCATGAAAATATTGTTGGACTTGATGCCGCCATTTTCATGCACCCCACAACCTGGAAAGCTTCCGGACATACAGATAATTTCAATGACCCGATGATTGACAATAAAGATTCTAAGAAAAGGTATCGGGTTGATACTTTGCTGGAAGAAAAAGCTGAACAACTTATTAAAAAGGGTAAGTCAGAAAAAGCTGAAAAACTTTTAAAAGATTTAAATGAATGTCTAACCAATGAAGATATGTCAGCACTCTATGAGCTGGTAATTGAAAGCGAAGTTGTTTGCCCGGTATCCGGGAGCAGAAATTGGACTTCGGTAAGACAATTTAACTTGATGTTTGCCACACAAATGGGTTCTGTAGCAGATGATGCAGACATGGTTTACTTAAGACCGGAAACAGCTCAGGGTATTTTTGTAAATTACCTGAATGTTCAAAAAACGGCACGAATGAAAATCCCTTTTGGAATTGCTCAAACCGGGAAGGCTTTCAGAAATGAAATTGTTGCAAGACAGTTTATTTTCCGAACAAAAGAGTTTGAACAAATGGAAATGCAGTTTTTTGTACGTCCGGGTGAAGAAATGAAATGGTTTGATTACTGGAAAGAAAAAAGAATGAAATGGCATAAATCACTTGGCTTTCCTGAAAAATTATATCGTTTTCATAAGCATGAAAAACTGGCGCACTATGCAAATGCTGCGGTTGATATTGAATTTGAATTTCCTTTCGGTTTTAGAGAGATTGAAGGCATTCATTCAAGAACCGACTTTGATTTATCTAAACATCAGGAGTTTTCCGGAAAGAAGTTGCAATATTTTGACCCTGAAGTCAATAAAAATTACATTCCTTATGTTGTAGAAACTTCTATAGGGCTTGACAGAATGTTTTTAAGTATTTTCAGCCATGCATTAACACACGAAAAGCTGGAAAACGATACCGAAAGAGTTGTGCTTAAAATTCCGGCCGCTCTTGCCCCCGTAAAAGTCGCCTTACTGCCTTTAACAAAAAAAGACGGATTGCCGGAAAAAGCCAGAGAGATATTCAGTAAACTTCGTTTTGACATGATTTGTCGTTATGATGAAAAAGATGCAATCGGAAAAAGATATAGAAGGCAGGACGCAATCGGAACACCTTATTGTATAACCATCGACCACCAAAGTCTTGAAGATAATTCTGTAACTATTCGCGAGAGAGACAGCATGCAGCAGGAAAGAATCCCTATTGATAAGGTTCAACAGATCATTATCGAAAAAACTAGTCTGAATAATTTGTTATCTTCTATATAGAACCTACAAATAAATTAAAGACGAATTTTTAATATTAAAAAAAAACTTTTTTGTATATTTATTAGTTGTTCAGATTAAACTTTAAAAAAGGACTCAAATCTCTTAATTTAGCAACATATTGGGATGTTACGCGTTTTAATGTGGTTGATAAAGATATTGTTTCTTTAAAGATAATGGTGTGAACTTATTTTATGCAAAAGAATACAGATAATTACAGTTTACTAATATCTAAACTGGATGAATTTATTAGAAGGTTTTATCTGAATCAGTTATATCGTGGTTTGATATATACCGGTTCAGTTATTTTAGCTACTTTTCTGATTATTGCATTAGTAGAGCATTTCTTTTATTTATCTTCTTTAGGAAGAAAAGTATTATTTTACGGTTTTTTGGGCAGTAGCTTTTATCTCATTTTTAGTTGGGTTTTTCAGCCTTTGTTGCGCTATTATAAATTAGGTGATGTTATCAGTAATGAACAAGCCGCCAAAATTATCGGGATTCATTTTGAAGAAGTAAGTGATAAATTATTAAATATACTTCAGTTAAAAACACAAAGTGATACTGCAACGAACAAAGCTTTATTGGAAGCAGGTATAAATCAAAAAATTGAATCTTTAAAGCCCGTTCCATTTAAGCTTGCAGTAAATTTAGGTGAAAACAAAAAGTACCTGAAATACTTTGCTGTACCTTTTTCCATCATTCTCGTGCTTTTATTTGCCGCACCCAATATTATAACAGACAGCAGTACCAGATTAATCTACAACAATCAGGTTTTTGAAAGACCTGCTCCTTTCACTTTCACTTTAGTTAATGAGGACCTGTCTGTGGCTGAAGGAGATAATTTGGAATTAAAAGTTATTATCGAAGGAGATGTTTTACCCGATAGAGTATACTACCGTTCGGAAAATCACAGTCAATTAATGCAAAAGAATCAAAACGAATTTACATATACAATATCAAATATCAGAGATAGCAGAGACTTTCACTTTCATGCCGCCGGCTTTAATTCAAAAACATACAGTCTTGAAGTTTATTCAAGACCATTGGTTTTAAACTTTGAGGTTGAATTAGAATATCCAGCTCATACAAACCGCAGGGACGAAAAGTTAAAAAATATTGGAGATTTAAGAATACCTGAAGGAACAGAAGTTAATTGGAGCTTTTTTACCCAGCATACAGATATGGTAGACCTTAGCTTTAACGAATCACCTGTAGAGGTTAATCGCTCAGGCAAGGACCTGTTTACTTTTAATAAACAATTAATGGAAAGTAGTCAATATAGATTGGCTGTAATAAATGAGAGAGTTGGTGAAGCCGATGCAATTAAATATGGGATTACAGTTATTAAAGACGAGTATCCCAGAATAAATGTTGAGGAAATAGTTGATTCAACCCGACATTCATATATTTTTTTTGATGGTAACGCTTCTGATGACTATGGGATAACGAATGTTTATTTTGCGTGGGAAACTGTAAAGGAAAATAGTGGTTCCGGCAGTGGATATGAGAAAAAGCGCATTTCTATACCTTCCGGTTCAAGACAGGTCAATTTCACACATTATGTAGATTTCAGAGATTGGAATCTTCGCCCGGGAGATCAGATAAATTATTTTTTTGAAGTTTGGGATAATGATGGAATTAATGGTCCTAAAGCAGGAAGAACTGCAACCAGAACATACCAATTGCCTAGCCTGCGTGAGATGGAAGAAGCAACAGCAAAGTCTAACGAAAAAATAAAAGAAAGCCTTGGGGGTTCCATGGAACAAAATAGAGAAATGAATGAAGAAATTCAATCTTTACGAGAAAGGCTAATGCAAAGACCTAACTTAAACTGGGATGACCGTCAGCAAATTGAAGATTTAGTTAAACGTCAACAGGATAAGCAAAAAACTTTAGAAGAATTACAGCAGGAATATGAAGAAAATCTAAAGCGTCAGGAAGATTATAAAGAAATGAGTCCTGAAATTGCTGAAAAGCATAAAAAGTTGCAAGATTTATTTGAAAGCTTATTGGATGATGAGACAAAAGAACTTCTCAAAAAGATACAGGACATGCTTGACGACTTAAATAGGGACCAGGCTATTGAGATGTTAAGTGAAATGGAAATGAATGAACAGGACTTACAGCGTGAAATGGAAAGGCTCTTGTCTTTATTTAATCAATTGCAATTTGAACAAAATCTACAAGAGACAATTAGCAAATATGAAGAATTAGCGGAAGAACAAAAACAATTAGCGGAAGAAACCAAGTCAGACACTAAAGATTCTGAGCAACTGGCAGCTGAACAGGAAGCCTTGAAAGAAAAGCTCGAGCAGTTACAAGAAGATTTAGATCGTTTAGAGGATATTGCAGGCGAGATGGGTCAACAGAACAAGATGTCTGATGTAAAAGAGCAGTCGCAAGGCGCTGAACAAGATATGCAACAAAGTATTGATCAACTTCAGCAAAACAATAGCCAGGGTGCTTCCGGCTCACAAGATGACGCAGGTAAAAAGCTTGACGATATCGCACAAAGCCTTGCCATGATGCAGCAATCTATGCAAATGGAACAAATGGAAATGGACCTCAAGGCTATCAGACAACTTTTAGAAAATCTTTTAAAAGTGTCTTTCGAACAGGAGGATATAATTAAAAAAATGGCTTCAATTAATACAAATAATCCTGAGTATGTTTCTCTTGTACAAGAGCAGTTTGCTCTACGCGATGATTCACGTATGATTGAAGACAGTTTATTTGCTTTGAGCAAAAGGGTATTTCAATTAGAAACCTTTATTAATGATGAAATCAGAGCAGTAAATCGGAATTTGTCTTCAGCTATAGATAATATGGAAGAGAGAAGAGTTGGTCAGGCAAGATCCAACCAGCAATTTATTATGACAGGCTATAACAATCTAGCATTGATGTTAACGGAAACCATGGATCAGTTACAGGAGGAAATGGCTAATCAGATGCCCGGTACTCAGATGTGTCAGCAACCGGGAGAGGGAGAAGAAGGTCAGGGAATGCAGCAAATCAGTAAAATGCAGCAGGAAATGAATCGGGGTATGCAGGAGATGTTTAGAGAGATGATGGAACAGCAAGGTCAGGGAGGTCAGGAAGGTCAAACACCTGATCAGCAAGGGGAACAGATGAGCCAACAATTAGCAGAAATGGCTGCCCGACAAGCTGCTATCAGGCGTGCTCTTGAAGAGCAGTCCAGAAATTTGGGTGGACATTCAGATGAAGATAGTGAAGAGGGTAGGCTTAGACGCGAAATACAGGAAGCTATAAAGCAGATGGATCAGACAGAAACGGATTTAGTTTTCCGGAACTTAACACAAGAAATGTTAAAAAGGCAGGAAGATATTTTAGTAAGATTGCTTGAGGCTGCTGATGCAGAAAGAAAACAAGAACAAGATGAAGAAAGAGTAGGTGAAATTGCTACTGAACAGGAAAGGAGAATGCCTCCGGAGATAGAAGAATATTTGAGACAAAGAGAGAGTCAGCTTGATTATTACAGAACTGTACCTCCTGCATTGAGACCTTATTATAAAAATATGGTAGAAAAATACTTTCAGTCATTAAGTTTTTAATGATAATATAGTAAATTTGCCTACTATTAAATATGCGAAGTTATGACACAACAAAAAACTATGGACGAATTTAAAATAAGCATAAGCTCAAAACCTGAGAATATAAATAAGGTTGAAGCATTTCTTGATGAAATGTATAATAAGTTTTCAGTGAAGGAAGACATTTTTGGGAATATGCTTATTTCATTAACCGAGGCTGTTAATAATTCAATTATACATGGTAATGAACTAGATGATTCCAAGTTAGTTACAGTCGTGTGTAAATACGATGGAGAAAAGATGGTCTTTTTAGTTAGTGATGAAGGTGAAGGATTTGATTACGAAAATTTACCTGACCCGACTTCTCCTGAAAATCTGGAGAAACTGACAGGCAGGGGTGTGTTTTTGATGAAACAATTAAGTGATGAGGTAGAGTATACGAACGGAGGAAATACCGTTGCTCTTACGTTTAAATTATAAAGTCGAATATATTGAGCATACAGTTTCATTTTTTGAATAAAACCTTAGACTTAAAGAAAAAGAAAAAGAAAAAGTACAAAAGCTGGCTAAAGCTCCTTGCTAAAAGCCACATGAAGAAAATAGAGCATATAAACTTGATCGTCTGTACAGATGATTATCTGCTTGAAATTAATAGGAAGCATCTGAATCACGACTATTATACCGATATAATTACTTTCGATCTGTCTGTAAATAAGAAATTAATTTCCGGAGATTTATTTATAAGCTATGATAGGGTTTTGGAAAATGCTATTAAATTTCAAACCTCACCTAAGAGAGAATTAAGAAGAGTTGTCGCTCATGGCTTATTACATTTATTCGGATTTAAGGATAAGTTGGCAAAAGATAAAGAGATCATGACGATTATGGAGAATAAAGCCTTAGAGCTTTGGAAAGAAGTTTGATGTTCCACGTGGAACATTAATAAGGTAAGTTGTAGAATAAAATTTAGATGTTTCACGTGAAACCTTTTGAAAGTTATGTTTAAAGAATATGATATAATAGTTGTTGGTGCCGGTCATGCAGGTTGTGAAGCTGCTGCGGTTTCTGCTAATATGGGTATGTCTGTTTTGTTGATTACAATGAACATGACAACAATTGCACAAATGTCTTGCAATCCGGCTATGGGTGGAATTGCAAAGGGGCAAATTGTTAGGGAAATAGATGCGCTTGGAGGTTATTCCGGAGTTGTTTCAGATAGGTCCGCTATACAGTTTAGGATGTTAAATAAGTCAAAGGGTCCGGCAATGTGGAGCCCCAGGACACAAAATGACAGATTGATGTTTGCGACTTTATGGAGAAATATGCTTGAGCAGACCCCCGGAGTCGATTTTTGGCAGGATATGGTTTCTGAGCTTTTAATAGAAAAGGGTCACTTGGCAGGTGTGAAGACCGGAATGGGCATTGAAATTAGAAGCAAAGCTGTTGTCTTAACAAATGGCACCTTTTTAAATGGCCTGATTCATATTGGAGAGAAGCAGTTTGGTGGAGGGCGAGCCGGTGAACGGGCATCGGAAGGTATTACAGAGCAATTAATCTCTTTAGGCTTTAAGTATGGGAGGATGAAAACGGGAACGCCTCCCAGAATAGATGGGCGTTCATTGAATTATGAAGCTATGGAAGAGCAAAAGGGGGATGATGTACCATCCGGTTTTTCTTTTCAAAACATAGACTTGCCTAAAGAGCAGAGGAGTTGTCATATTACTTACACAAATAGCAAAGTGCATGACTGTTTGAAAGAGGGTTTTGAGTTTTCTCCCATGTTTAATGGCAGAATTAGAGGTTTGGGGCCGCGTTATTGCCCTTCTATAGAAGATAAAATTGATCGATTTGCAGATAAAGACCAACACCAGATATTTGTTGAGCCGGAAGGGTGGGATACTGTTGAGGTTTATGTTAATGGATTTTCCACCTCACTACCAGAAGATGTGCAATATAAAGCCTTAAGAAAAATTCCCGGATTTGAGCAGGCAAAAATGTTTAGGCCGGGTTATGCTATAGAATATGATTTTTTCCCACCCACTCAGCTTAAAGATACGCTGGAAACTAAATTGGTTGAAAACCTTTATTTTGCCGGACAAATAAATGGAACGACAGGGTATGAAGAGGCGGCGTGTCAGGGGTTAATGGCAGGAATCAATGCGGTAAGGAAGGTTAGAAGTCAATCGCCTGTTGTTTTAAAAAGGTCTGAAGCATATATCGGTGTTCTTATTGATGATTTAATTAATAAGGGTACGGATGAGCCTTACAGGATGTTTACATCCAGGGCTGAATATAGGATATTGCTGCGCCAGGACAATGCAGATACCAGATTGACACCCATTGCCTATGACCTGGGAATTGTTACAAAGGAGCGTTTCGAGGCTGTTATGCAAAAATCAAAAACAATTGTTGCTATTGAAAAAATTTTAAAGACGAATAGTGTTGCTCCCCATGAAATTAATGAATTTTTGAAAGAAATGGATTCTGCTCCAATAAATCAAAAGTTGAGATGGGAAAACATTCTTATGAGGCCACGCATTTCATTGAAAGACTTAACATTGAATTGCTCCGGTTTGAAAAATCTATTGAGTGAGTTTTCAGATAATGATTTGTCCG
Source organism: Chitinophagaceae bacterium (assembly GCA_007695095.1). Taxonomy (NCBI): domain Bacteria; kingdom Pseudomonadati; phylum Bacteroidota; class Chitinophagia; order Chitinophagales; family Chitinophagaceae; species Chitinophagaceae bacterium. Next base: position 20,557 of record REEL01000125.1, read on the forward strand.
CTGCTGAAATTCAGTTGAAGTATAGTGGGTATATTGAGAAAGAAAGAGAGAATGCAGAAAAAATGGAAAGACTGGAAGATATTAGGCTAAATCAAAACTTTGATTATGATAAAATAAAGTCACTCTCTTTTGAGGCCAAAGAAAAACTTAAAGAAATTAAGCCATCTTCTCTGGGTCAGGCAAGTAGAATTAGTGGCGTAAACCCTTCAGATATTTCAGTTTTAATGGTGCACTTAGGGAGATAATGATAATAAAGAAAAGATATTATATTTTGAATTCAAACCTGATTTTGAAAACAATTTTGTTTCCTGTAATGCTTATAGGATTAAATTCTTGTGCGAATATAGTGACTCCCCCGGGAGGTCCAATAGATAAAGATCCTCCTGAAGTCCTGGAAGAATCCCCGCCGAATAATTCCACAAACATAAATCCTAAAGAAATAAGAATACGATTCGATGAGTTCGTAGAATTAAATAACCCTCAGCAACAAATAATTATATCACCACTGTTAAAAAATAACCCTGAATATCGAATTCGGGGCAGAAATCTTGTTATTTTAATTGACGATACCTTAAGAGAAGAAACGACTTATGTTATAAATTTTGGTGCAGCAATTCGTGATATAACGGAAGGTAATGTTCTGGAAAATTATAAATTTGTTTTTTCAACAGGTGACTTTATCGATTCACTATCAATTTCAGGATCTGTAAAAAATGCTTTTAATTACAATCCGGAAAAGCAAATTACCGTATCTCTTTATGAATCTTTTGAAGATTCAGCCGTATATAAGAAAAAGCCCCTTTACATATCCAGAACAGATGATAATGGAAGATTTGAATTAAGCAATATAAAAGAAGGGGAATACTATATTTTTGCATTAGAAGATAAAAACTTTAATCTTATATATGACCTGAGTGACGAAAGAATTGCATTTAAAGAAGAACCATTGGCTATTTATCCGGATACTTCCTTAGCAGACGTAGACTTACTTTTATTTCAAGAGTTTTCCAGACGCCCGGGAATTAAAGAACAAAAACGCTTAAGCAAGCATATTCAGAAAATTATTTACTCACGTCCAATTGACACAATTAGCTTACAAACTAAAGAGGCTCAAGAGGATAGAGTTGATTACTTAAATCACTATCTCAATTTAGATACTCTATTTATCACTCAATCAATAGTTAAAGATAGTTTAAACCTTGTTGTAGAAGTCAATAATGTAAGAAGTGATACCTTGCTATTGTCACCATTTGAAGAAGCTCAGTTTGAATTGTTGGAGCAGCCTAATTTTAGCAAAATATCACCGGGAAATGTTAGTTTAAAGTTTCTTTTCTCAGATGAAATTGAAATGTTTAATGCAGAGGCTATAAAACTTTTTACCAAAGACTCTATACCGGTACAAATTGATGTTTTATCGAATGATATAATAACTAATAGACCTTGGAGTTTTATCCTGACTGCAGACTTAAAAGAAGGCACAGAGTACAAATTAGTGTTTTTAGACTCTGCCTTTTTAAGTAAAAGTAATTTATATTATCCATTAACTACCGATACCTTTAATATAGCAGTAGCCAAAGAGAATGCATTAGGTGCATTTAGTATTAATCTTTCTATTACAGATGATGAGCATCAGTATATAATGCAGTTTTTTACCAGTAGCAGGGGAGAAGAAAATATACATTTTCAAAAAATCATAAACCCACCTTTTATTGAAAGTATAAGATTAAGAAACATTCCACCGGCAAGCTATCAATTGAGATTTATACAAGATTTAAGTAGGAGTGGTTATTGGAATCCGGGAAACTTCAACATCAAAAGACAGCCTGAACCAATTTTATATTATCCGGGTACTATTGACGTCCGTGCAAATTGGGAATCTGAAATTACAATAAATGACTTTGACTTTTAGTAAGCCAACTTGCAGATAGTTTCAAGTATTAAACGCCCGTCTTCATTTCCAAGAATCTTTTCGGCAGCTCTCTCAGGGTGAGGCATCAATCCAACTATATTACCTTTTTTATTGCTAATACCGGCTATATTCATTACAGATCCATTAAGGTTTGCTGAATCTATAATATCGCCATTTACATCACAGTATTGATATACTATTTGATTATTTTCTTTTAACTCATTAAGCGTTTGATTATCAGCATAGAAACGACCCTCTGCATGAGCAATAGGAATTTTTAATGCCGTATTTTGCAACTCTTCATTATATAATACAGAGTTATTTTCCAATTGTTTAATGTAAATGTTTTTACAAATGAATTTTTGATTTTGATTGCGAACAAGCACTCCCGGCAAAAGCCCACTTTCACAAAGAATTTGAAAACCATTACAAATGCCGATTATTTTTCCTCCTCTTTCAGCAAAGCTTATGACACTTTCCATAATTTTTGAAAATCTGGCTATAGCACCCGACCTTAGGTAATCACCGTATGAAAACCCACCGGGCAATATCAGATAATCATCTTCAGTAAAGTAATCCGGAATTTCATTTTTGTGCCACAATGCTTCTACATCCTGATGTAAAACTTCACGTAGAACGTGAATCATATCGTAATCGCAATTAGACCCCGGAAATGTAACAACTCCAAAACGCATATTTATGATTTAAAAGAATAAAGAGAACTGAAAGTTTATTATTAGAAACAACAAAACTAAGAAAATCAATTCACCTGTAATATTTTTTTTAAAAAGATAAAATATTCTACCGGTTAAAAAACTAAAGGGTATTCCTAAAAAATAAAAATGAACTACTTTTCCGTCTGTAGTTAAAAAGATTGCAAATAAAGACATTACTGTCATTATAAAAAGGCTTCCCCATACAGCTCTGGTTCTGACATTCATTCTGTTGAAGTAATTACTTACATTTCCAACACCTATAAAGCTTAGAATTATCAGGAATGAGAAGATAAAAAGAATTTCCGTTGTTAAAGCTTCAGGGCTAAAAGGTGCTTTTGTAAACCGAATTATATTTTCAATTGCAAACAAATCTAGCTTATCAAGAAGAAAGTATGTTGAGGAGATTAAAAACAAGGAGCAAACAATTCCTGTTAGCAGAACCAGATGTAATCTAATTGAAGCATTTATATAGACAATTAGGTAGAGAACTGAAGTAACAGAAATAAAAACTAATGGAAAGTGGTATATAGCAGCAATTCCTGCAAAAAGTCCGAGATAAAAAATCTCTTTGAAGTTAACCTCATTATAAAGGTTTATATAGCTTTTAAGTGCGTAAAGTATAAAATAGTTGCCTATTATAAGAGGTGTTAGCAAAATATTAAACTGAGTTATAGATACGCAGAATGTTACAAAAAACAGGGAGGGTAGAGAGGTTCCTTTGCTCCAAAATTCTGCTTGATCATTTATATTTCTAATAAGTATACTCTGATGAACCAAAACCACAGAGAAAAAAAAATTAAAGAAAAGTGTATTTATGAAAATATATTCACTAAAAGGAGTTACCAGAGTTAGAAATAAATGAGAACTGAGTTCAGGTGTTTCTGCAATACCGTCATTGTAGAAAAATAAAAATAATTTAAGACAAAGAGTGTAAAGGAAAAGAACCGGGATAGTGAGCGGACCTTGATTTTTAAACAGTGAAATCATCAGTAACGTATTTTCACCAATCTGAAATTGTTTCTTCTAAAACTCGGAATAATTACAGTGTTGGGTGAGATTTGCCTTCCAAGTCGAGGAGCCAGCATTATATTTCTGTCACCGGAATTAAAAATATTATTTCGATTGCTTCTACCTTTTTCATCAATAATGTATTCATTGATATTGGTTTGATAAAATATTTCTTCATTAAAAATTAAACGTAATCTATCCGGAGTTCTAACCAAATAATATGAAGAAAAGAAGCCTCTGTCATCTTCAGAAATCTGCTTTTTTATAAGTACATTGTGCCATAAATAATTTCCATTTTTGTCATATGCCACTACTAAAATATCGTTGAAGTAGTTAATGTTCACAGACCTGAAACCAGGTGTTAGTGAAGGGCTTGATGTAGCAGACCCTCTGTATGACTCCAAATTGTCATGACGGCTTTCACCTATAGTTACAAAGCCGCCATCATACAATGGAACAACCTGATATAAGTTATAAGTTTCTAACAGACTTTGGCTTCTTATCAGCGTGTCTCTTCCGGTTAAGCTAAAAATTATTTCACCTGTAAAAGGAATTGAAGTTTGTACAGCTATGCTAAATGTGCTGTCGATTCGTAAATAGTTAATTCCTTTAATATTATTATTGCCGGATGAATCTTTATAATAGGAATGGGCTAAGAAAGACCGGTTAAAATTGTCTACATTAAAAACAACTCTCCCTCTGTTTTCTTTTTCGGGAATGAATGTATAACTTTTGATAGCTTGAGGACTTTCCGGGTTAAATTTATTGATAACAAATTCATTCAGGCTTCTGCTTAAGCGAATGTTTTCATAAGCTTCTTCAATCAAAAAAGCCTTTCCTTCATTCGTTACATGCAGAGAATGCAAGTTCACATAATCAAATATTTTACTTGCTTCTATTCTGCCTGAGGCAAAGTATGATAAGTCTCTTGTAAAGCCGTGCACATAATAGGAAGTAGTATTTCTGCTTTCTTGTTCGGGATAAGCATAGTAAATATATTCTCTGTTTTCCGAAATCGAAAATCGCAAATTATCATAAACGAATTCCTTATTTCCGGGTATGGTATCTAACACAGAAACAGAGCCTATAGGGTTTAAGCCTGCAGTATATTCTCTGTAGTGGAGAACTGAATAGTTTCTTTCCTGTTGCAAAAAGAAAATGACAACTCTATCGTAAAAAATATAGAAACGGTGAGCAAAGCAGTTGTTACAATTCGCAGTAATACGGACTTCAGCCTTTAATCTAAGGTCACTTCCATAAATATCGATATCATCGGTTCTTCTTCCGGCTTTGTATACAAGGATTCCTTCTTTTGTTTCTCCTAAAATACGAATTCCGCTACTTCTGTTAGATAATCTTTGTGGAGAAGAGTATGAGATGACTTGTGCTGAAATTTCAGTGAACATCAACACAAAGAGAATTAAATAAATAAAGCCGGCTTTTGAACTCATTTGATTGTATAACGAAAGAATTTATAAAATCTTTCTTCTATAATTTTATAGAAAAATAATACTCCTCAGAAAAAGGCTGAGAATTACTTTTTCAACCTTGGATCTAAAGCGTCTGCTAATCCATCCCCAATTAAATTAAAAATAGTTACGGTTATAAAAATCGCAAAACCGGGGAATATTGCAAGCCACCATGCATCCGGAACGTTTCTGGCATCTGATAGCAAAGACCCCCAGGTGACAACTTCTGCCGGTACACCAATACCTAAAAAGGATAATGTAGATTCAATAAGAATTGCACTGGCCACACCAAAAGCAATTGCAATTAATACCGGCGTCAATGAATTCGGAATCGCATGTTTAAAAATAATTCTGGCTTCGGAATAACCTAAAGCCTGAGCAGCCTCTATATACTCCAGACTTCTAACTCTAAGCAATTCACCTCTGATAAATCGGGCGATTCCTGTCCATCCGGTAATCCCAATAATTACCATTATTATAATGATACTGGGTTGTGTTAGCGCCACGATAGCTAATATCAACAGCAATGTAGGAATAGAGGTTAAAATCTCTATAAATCGCATTACAATGATATCCAGAGCTATATTTATTCTTTTACCGAGCACAGCAACTTTCTTTAATGGTATTGCCAATAGATTTGGAATCAGCATTATACCCATGAAGATAAACAAGCTTATTAAAAACTGACCCAAAAATGCCATTAGACCGGCGCCGAGAGCATCACTTAGTATATAGCTTCTTACACCAAAGGAGTAGAAAATTGCGATGACTAAGAAAAAGATATTTAATAAAAGCCGTATTCGCGACATTTGAAGCCGACTATCTCCAAAATAGCCGGCCATTGCTCCGAAAATAATACCAAAAAAGGCAGCTATAGACATGGAGACCACTCCTACCAGCATGGCTATTCGGGTGGCGTGTATCATGCCGGAAAGAACATCCCTCCCAAGCTCATCTGTACCCAATCGATGTCGCCAATGGGGTGAAGGAACTACCTGATCGTCAAACGGACCAACATAATTACTGTTTAGAAAATCAATATTCGTAGGCCTGTATGGTACCGGCGGCCAAACTACCCGGTCGTATTCCAAAATTTTCCATTCAGCATTTCGGATTTCATCCTGCCAGTCAGCCAGGCCTGCATTTACTAAATAAGATCGAAAAACAGGGAAATAGGTTTTGCCTTCATACTTTGCATAAAGGGGCTTTTCATTTGCTATAAAGTCAGCCATTAAAGCAATAAAAAGAATAAAATATAAAAACCGTAAAGACCAAACAGCTAATCTGTTTTTATTGAACTGTCTTCTGACAATTGCCCAGTAACTTTGATCGGTTTTGTTTTGATTTGCCGGTATTATTACCGGTTCTGTTGATTTTTCTTCTTTCATGAAAATATATTTTTCAAAGCTTTATTTAGCCTTTCTTTGTAAATGAAATTCTTGGATCAACGATAGCATAAAGTATATCAGCAACTAAGTTTCCTATTAAGGTCAAAACAGCTGAAAACATTAAAACAGTAAATACAATCGGATAATTTCTGCTTAAAACCGCAAGGAAACTAATCTGTCCCATGCCCGGAATACTGAAAATAGTTTCAATAACAACTGATCCACTGATTGCCAAAGGAAATAGTGAAGCAAACATTGTAATAATTGGAATCAGAGAGTTTCTTAAAGCATGCTTCCAAATAATAGTTTTATCGTCAAGACCCTTTGCCTTGGCTGTTCTGATAAAGTCCTGCCGGATTACACCCAACATGCCTCCCCGCATTTGCCGACTTATAAAAGCAAATGAAGCATAGGTGATACAAAAAATAGGTAATATTAAATGATAGGCAGTTTCTCTGAATCTGTCAAAGAAAGGTGCTGTATCGGGCAGACTACCTAAACCATGAGTTGGAAATAAGTTCGTCCATGTCCCGTAATCATTCGTAGTAAAGTAAATAACTAATAGAGTTGCTACCCAGAATCCGGGGAGGGAATACAAAATAAATAAGATGGCGGTTGCCCCCCGGTCAAATGCTGTGTCTTTTTTTACAGCTGTCAATACTCCAATAGGAATACTGATTATGTATGCAATAATTATAGAAACAAAATTTAAAATAAACGTCCATTTTATAGCTTCGAACATAACGGAGGATACCGGTCGTCTGTCCTGAAAAGAAATACCGAAATCACCTCTGAAAAACCCTTTTGATCGAAAATCCAGAGCACTGTCATCTCTGAAAGTTAAAGAATATAACCAGGATTTATCTCCGAATAGCCAACGATGATATTGGTTGTTAACACCATAAAAACTTATGCTTGGTATATATTTTTTATAGTGTGTTTGATTCTCTACTACATTTTTGTAATTTTCACTTAAAGCCAATACCTCAGACTCTATAGCTCCGAAAGCCGGTTGGGTTGCCTGAACCTGTAAAATGAGGTTTATGCTGTTATTAATTCTTCTGTCATCATAAGTACGATAAAGTCTGTTTACCTGATCTCTTATGGTTCTGATACCCTCAAAGTTTTCAGCAACTCTGGGAACATTAAAAAGCGCAAACTCCAAAGTGCGAATTGAATTATAATACTCCTGTATCTCTTCCCAGTTTCCATGCTTGTCAATCAGTCGGGAGAGCGTACTGCGCTCATGTGTTCTGTAAACTCTGTAAAGGGTGTCAGGATAAGCGGCACTTGTTAGTGAAAAATAAAAGTTCGGCAAATCATACCCAAAACGTCTGGTCAACTCTATATACTGCCTTTCTCCGGCCATTCTGTCTGTCAAACCTTCTTCAGACCCGGCACTAAGCATTTGCTCAATTGGGTCACCGGGTGCCATTTTGCTTAAAGCAAATGTAATAAGTGAAATAATGAAAAGAGTTGGAATAAATATTAAAATCCTTTTTAGGATATAATTAAACATACACTTTATTTATTGAGTCATTGAAGATTCTGTAAATTCAGGCTTTAACTTGAAAGAGGTCTCGTTGTAGCCGGGACGTAAAATGGATGGTTCCGCATTGTCCCATCTGCTATGAATTGCTAAAAGGTTTTTGGGAGTATATAGGAAAATGTAAGGAACCTCTTCGCTAACAATCTCCTGAAACCTTCTGTACATCTGATTTCTAACTTCAGGATCCAGTTCAACCCGAATGCTGTCAATAAGCATGTCTGACTCCTCTGTACCAAAGCCCACATAATTTGAGCCGTTATTGGAAGATTCAGTATGCCAGATTTGCTTAGGGTCATCAAGTCCCGGGCCACTAATCCAGCCACCACAGAATAATTCAAACTGATGACTTTTTGTTAAGTCAATAAACACGGTCCACTCTTTTACCTGTACATCTATATCTACTCCGGCTCTGCGTGCGTTTTCTTTAAAAATCAAACCAATATTTCTACGGATATCATTACCGGAATTGTATAAAAACTCAAGACGGAGAGTTTCCATATCACCATCAATTTCTTTGTTTAAAATACCGTCACCGGTAAGGTCTTTCCAACCTGCTTCTGCCAAAAGCTCACGAGCTCTTTCTACATTGTAATCTATAGGTCTCAATCCATCGTGATAATATTCTTTAGTCGGGTGAATCGGGCCTATGGTTTCCTCTGCTAAACCGTAATTAATTACTTCAATAATCTGTTCTTTGTCAACTAAATGAGCTAATGCTTTTCTAACTCTAACATCTTCCAGCTTTGGGATTCTCATATTCATACCAATGTAAACATAGCTGTATGCTATAGGAGAATACAAGTTAAAGTTTTGCTGAAATCTGCTATCGTCTGTTAAGTTTATAAAATCTCTTGGACGTAAGCCGGCAATCACATCAAGACCTTGATCTCTCAAAGAAGTAACGGCGGTTGTCATATCGTTAATAATTTCATAGACTATTCTTTGTGGGTTTGCCTGAAACCAACTGTAACGATCTGCCAGTTCATCTCCCCACCAGTCTTCTTTCTTTTGAAGTGTAATTCTTTGTCCGGTTGCCCAACCTTTAAATTCATAAGGACCTGAACCTACAACATATCCAATTTCTCTTTGGTATCTCTCAGAGTTGAAATTATCAGCAAAATCTATGATAGCCCTGTCTCCTCTTATCTTTTCAAGTTCTGTTAGATCAGAAAGTTGCTTTAAGCTATAATTTCTCATTAAGCCGTTGGGATCGTAAACATATTCCGGTAGTACGATGTAGCCACTAAACTCTTCTGCCAACATATATCTTTGGTCAGAATAAAGAGTGAAAAGCCTTGGGTTCTCTTCGTCTATGACAATTTCCTTGATAAAATCCATATAAGGCTTAAGGTGTTCATTATTTACTCTAGGGTTTTTAATGGCTTTAAAAGTAAAGTCCACATCGTGTGCCGTGATTGGGTCACCATTATCCCAGCGCGCTTCCGGGCGAATTTCATAAGTGATTCTCATGCCACCTTCATATTCACCTTCGTCAATTTCTTCAATTATTGGGCGGTCAACAGCCAAAATTCCTACTAACTCCAGAGTTTCGGGGTCTCTGCCTAGCAAAGATTGAAAAATATTTCCCTCTATATAAGTAGAGTTTGCACTGGTTGAATTGATTGGCAATAGCATGTCGGCATCTGCAAGCATATGAATAACCACTTCATTTTTGCTTAAATCTCTTTGTGCTCCGGTGGAACAACTTTGGATTAAGCCTGCAACCGCAATCATTAATATTCCTAAAACTTTAACACTTCTTAACTTGTTCATTGTTTACTGATGATTTTACTTAAAAATTTATTCAAACAAATATAACCTAAAATTGACGTGAACTAAAGTTAACAAAATATTCTTTGAATAAAAAGTCTAACTTTTTTCTATTTTAGGTACATAAATAATAAAGCAAAAATAGAAATTTTGAAATATCTTCAAATCATTTTTTAAAATTAGATAAATAGTCGATAATTATGAAGCAAAAAATATTAATAACGGGAGGCTCTGGTTTAGTTGGCACTTTTCTCGGTAAAATGCTAACTGACAAGGGTTATGAAGTAGGTGTGTTAAGTAGAAATCCCGACATAAATGCTCAACCAAAACAATTTCAATGGAATCCAAAAAAAGCTGAAATTGATGCTGAGGCTTTGAAAAATGTTTTTGGAGTTATTCATCTTGCCGGAGCCGGTATTGCTGATAAACGCTGGACAGAAAACAGAAAAAAGGAAATTATAAGCAGCAGAGTCGAAACAACGAACTTTTTATCTGACTTAATTAAAGAAGGAAAATTCAAACCTCAGGTGTTTATTTCTGCCTCCGGCATCGATTATTATGGTGATAAAAAAGATAAATGGATAAACGAAGAGGAGAAACCTCCGAAAAACTCTTTCATATCAGATGTTTGTATTAGCTGGGAAAATGCAGTTTTAAAAGTAGCTGAAGCCGGAGTGAGGACTGCAATTTTCAGGATGGGAATTGTTTTGGCAAAAGACGGAGGTGCATTGGAAAAAATAGATATGCCGATTAAAATGGGCATAGGAGCATATCTTGGAGATGGTAAACAATATTACACCTGGATTCATATTGAAGACCTCGCAAGAATGTTTTTACACACATTGGAAACAGAAAAAGTTGAAGGAGTCTATAATGCCGGTTCTCCGAACCCGGTAACGAATAAAGAAATGGTAAGCATTATTGCAAAAGTGCTTGACAAAAGACATCTTTTGGCTCCCACCCCGGCTTTTGTTCTAAAAATTGCTCTGGGAGAAATGGCATCTATATTGTTAAGTAGTCAAAGAGCTTCTGTCGAGAAAATAACACAGACAGGTTTTGAGTTTAAATATGATGATGCAGAATCAGCACTTAAAGAAATATATGGGAAAAGCTAAAAGGCAATTCTGTGACCTGTTTTTTTTGACTTTTTTCATTTCAATTTTTCCGCTGAGTTTAATTGCTGACGATAAACTAAAGGAAATAGAAAGGGGTTTTGATTATATTGTAAAATCGGAGCTTAAAACAACATACCAAACTCAAAGCTTTTTACGACAGGCAAGCTCAAATACGAATTTAAATATTCATTTTGCCCGACTCGAAATCGCCCTTGATCCCAATGAAACGTTTTTGAAAGGCTCTGTCACCAAATATTTTATTCCGAAAGAAAATACAAATACTCTTAGTATTGATTTGCATCAGGAAATGCAAGTCGATTCGGTAAAAATTAATAATCAGCCGGTCGGGTATCAACATTTAGCGCATAAAATAGAAATTACCGGTTCTGCCACTTTTCCGGCAGGTATCACAGATTCAGTAACCATTTGGTATAGTGGTGAACCGCCCTCCGGAGGATTTGGCAGTTATTCCCGGGAGTTTGTAGACAACTCTCCCGTAATCTGGACTTTATCTCAGCCTTTTGGTGCATCTAATTGGTGGCCCAGTGTAAACAATCTTGCTAATAAAATAGATTCCTTAGATTTTTATATAAGTGTTCCGGAACCTTTCAAAGCTGTTTCTAATGGTTTGCTCAAAGAAGTGAAACCGGAAACAAACGGCTATCAAACCTGGAAATGGTCACATAGATACCCAATTGCTGTATATCTGGTTGCTTTTGCAGTAGGTGACTATGTGTTTTTTGAAGATACCGTGATGCTCGATGGAAAAGAGATGCCATTGGTGCATTATGTTTATCCCAGTTCTGAAGCCGGCTTTAGAACTCAGGTTGATGAAACAATAGCCCTTTTAGAGTTTTTCTCCGATTTATTTGGGGAATATCCGTTTATTGATGAAAAATATGGCCACGTGCAATGTGGTTTTTCCGGAGGAATGGAGCACCAAACAATCAGTTTTATGGGTAGTTATGATTATCAGCTGATAGCTCATGAGCTTGCACACCAATGGTTTGGGAATAAAATCACCTGTGCTTCCTGGAGTGAGATATGGCTAAATGAGGGTTTTGCTACCTATCTTGCCGGACTGGCATATGAGTTCTTAAAGCCAATTTATCGCCTCCCGTATCAAAACTTTCATCTTCAAAGAATACTAAGTGAGCCGGACGGGAGTGTATATGTATATGAGGCAGATAATGTTCAGCGGATTTTTAACGGGAGACTCTCCTATTCCAAAGCTTCTTTTTTGCTTCATATGATTCGTTGGAAAATAGGAGACGAGGACTTTTTTGACGCCATCAGAAATTATATTTCCGACCCGCAACTTGCTTATGGTTTTGCAACTACGGATGATTTAAAGTATCATTTTGAAAACACATCCGGTAAAAGTCTTAGCTTATTTTTTGAAAACTGGTTATATTCTGAAGGTCACCCGCAAGTAACTCTTAATTGGCATCAAAATGAATCCGGAGAGCTGACAATGCGTTTTGTACAAAAAACATCACATAGCTCGGTAGATTTTTTTCCTTTAAAAATACCTGTTAGGGTTTTCGGGGCCGGAGATAGTATAGACTATGTTTTTGATACTAATTTTCCGGAACAGGTGTTTGCTGAAAATATTAACTTTTCAATAGACTCTATCCAATTGGATCCGGATATTTGGTTAGTGATGGAAAAAGAAGTCGTTCCCGATCCGGATATAAAAAACAACCTAAGAGCAAATCCATTTCGGATTTATCCGGTGCCGGCAAATGATGAACTGAATGTTCGTTTTTTGTTCTCAATAAGCGAACCGGTGGTTATGAATATTTTAGATGTTAGCGGTCGAAAAGTATTGGCTCATGAGGAGCAAAGTCTGATATTAAAAAATACCGATATTACTTTAAACACCGATAATTTAAGTGCAGGAGTTTACTTTTTAGAGGTAATTTCGGGAGGAGAGAGTTTTCAAAAAAAGTTTGTAAAGCAATAAATTACTTAGCAATCCTGAAAATCACTAACATTATTACCGGAATAGGTATGTCTCCCTGAATTTCCCATTCATCTCTGTCTGCACTGGTGAAATCCCTCCGAATTACGTTTCCGCTTTTCGAATATTGGTACCTGCTGTCAAACCTTCTTCGCATAGTTCTTCCGTCCCATTCATATTCTTCACCGGACATTCCCCAGCGTTTTTTTAAAATATTTCCATCCCACTCATATTCATCTTCACTGCCTGTCCAGGTATTTCTCAGTATTGTTCCGTCAAAAGTCCATTCCTGGTCGCCGGCAGACCATCTTTTTTTCAAAACTTGTCCGTCCCAGATAAACTCGTCTCTGGCACCTTCCCACAAGGGTCTTATAGTACCACTGCCCATACTGCTTTTTGCCTCAGGTTTCCATTCAGCAATTTGACCTTTTACGAATGCATCCAGCACTTCATAGTCTTTTATAAACTGAAAAGCCATTACAAGGTGTGTAACCGGAATTTCCTCAGCCGATGAAATGCCAAAACCGATTTTTTCTTCTGAAAGTCCTTTTTTAAACCACAAAGAATCTTCTTCCTGAATTAAACGAAGCATCAAATTTGCATTAAACTCCATTATTCTGTCGCCATAAAAAAATCCTGATCGATGAGTAGTATAGTCAGCTCCGGAGCTGTTTGGCCGGGTGAGTTTTCCACTTCGGGAACCCGTAAAATTCGGTATTTGTACCATCCATTTCATATTTCTCCGCCTGTCATTGTCACCGGTGAATATAATTTTGCCCACAGCATTATACAAAATCTTATTTTCTGAGCTGTGGAGTTTGTTATCTTTAATATAGGCTATCAGCTCTTTATCTGAATTATAAATTAAAAGATCCCGTACATCTTCAGCATATAAATTAAGCGCAAAAATCGGACTCAGAACTAAGCTTAAAAGAAGTAAAAAATATTTCATACACTAAATTTAATCATTTTTGATTTAGTTGTTTCGGTTTTTGTTTTCCTATTTGTAAATAAAAACTAATTTTACCCAAAAATCCCTATGCTAAAAGTCTTTTTAGAAGAATTTGAACCCGGGCGAATTAATGGTAACAATGATATTAACAAACTGGTAAACAGAGTGGTTTTCGACCATGACCTCATAGAAAACGAGCAATTTGACCTTTACATTATTGCAGCAGAGGATTTTAAGCAAGCTGAGGGTGAAAAAAACAATCGCTTTCAGTCAAATGTTATCCGGCAAAAACTCTATGAACTCGTCGCACCATGGAAGTCAGTCAAAATTGCTGATTTGGGAAACCTGATTGATATGGGGGAAGAAAAAAATCTGGAAAACCTTTCTTCTATTTTAGCTGAGGTTTTACAGAAAAAGGGAACGGTTATTTTATTGGGGAATGCTCAATTTTTTGCCTATGCCCAATATCTGGCCTACGTAAAATTGCAGAAACATGTCCAAATGGTATTGGCAGATGAGTATGTAAAGCTCGAAGATTATATGGAGCGCTTTGACAACAACTCTTATCTGACAAAAACTTTTATCTCTGAACCTAACTTTTTATTTAGTTTCTCTCTTTTAGGGTATCAAAGTTATTTTTTACACCCTAAGTATATTGACACTTTAGAAAAGCTTAGTTTTAACACATATCGTCTGGGGGAATTAAGACAAGATTTTAAAGAGGCTGAGCCTATTGTCAGAGATGCCGATATGCTAAGCTTTAATCTCAATAGTTTAAAAAGTGGAGATGCTTTGGGCGTAAATGAGCCTACTCCAAACGGATTTACCGGAGAAGAGGCATGTGCCGTTTGTCGATATGCAGGTCTTAGTGATAAACTCAGTTCCATCAGTATTTTTGAGTATAATAAAAGTAGGGATACCGATGCTCAGACGGCTATGCTTGCAGCTCAAATGTGTTGGTATTTTATAGAAGGTTTTTACAACCGAAAGAATGACTATCCCGAAAAAGAAAATATGGACAACTTCATTCAATATATGGTTACGAATGAAACGCTTGACAGAGATATTGTTTTTTGGAAAAGTAAAAAAAGCGGCCGCTGGTGGATACAACATTATGAAGAGCCGGCAGAAAAATTCTCACAACACAAAACGATACCCTGCTCTTACAATGAATATCTAATGGCTTGTCAGGGTGAAATTCCTGAAAAGTTTTTTAATGCCCGAAAAAGAATGGGCTTTGATTGATTTATTCAAAGACGACTATCACGACTCCTTCCGATTCTGATTTTAAATTAGGCACTCTCAGTATTTCATTATTGAACTCACACTCAATAAACTGTTTTTGCTGAGTTTGAAAATACATGTCGATGCTTTCCAGGAAAGGAAAATTTCCAAAAAGTCCCTGAGAAGTCAGGTCGGTTTGAGCATTATTGTTACCATCATATAAAAACAAGGCGATTACATTTTCATCAGGATCGGCAAACTCTTCTGTTGCCAGCTCATAGCCGTCTATCTTTAAATTGTCCCTGCCATATACAAGCCCCTGATTTGCTAAAAAAACAATGAGTAGGCTTTGATTGTCATCTTCCGGCAAATCATTTAAAACCAAGTCAAGTATGGAGCCTGATTCCGGGAGTGCCCGTAAATATACAAGACTGTTATTGCGTTCAAAACCTTGTCTGAAGTAATGAAAGTTTCTTTGACCGGCTATGTTTGTGTTGACTTTAAATTCATGTTGAATTCCCGGTTGCAAATCCACCGGACCCCACTTACCGTCACTTTGACTATTTATAACAAAAAGAGGTTCCTCTGTTGTTCTTTCTCCTGTATTACTGTTTAATGCATAGATGGAAACAGTTGCTCCGTTTACCGGATTATTTTCTCCCAAAGTAACAACTTTACCCGAAACAGCTGCCTTTGTAGCCGGAGTTATTCCCGTTGTTTCAAGTGTTTTATCCGGATTAAAAAAGGTGAACATAGCTTCAAAAGTTTCAAAAGAAGTGGCTATTTCATAATGGTCTTTTCCCGGAATTACAACATTTTCTGCACCGTTAATATTACTGCTTGAAACAATTTTATCATCCGGTGACCATATATTCATAGTAGGAACTTCTTCATTAGCACCGGCCGGTCCGGGTCTTTCCCCGCTTCCTATGTGAACATATTTTTCTACTTTCAAAGCTCTTTGAGTGTCGGATAAGTAGCTGTAAGATAAATTCCCTCCGGATGAATGCCCAACTAAATGAACAAAGTCTGCACCTGTTTTATCTAATATTTCATCAATAAATAAGTCAAGTTTCGTTTCGTGATCGGCATTTTGGTTTAAGGTGTTCCAATCAAAAGCAAACATCAAATTCTCACAATATTTATTTGAGCTGAAGCGCATAAATTGATTGGCGTAGGTATCTCCTGAAGCCAGCAGGCCATGAATAAAAACTATGGGTGTGCGTGAATCATCACAAATAGGGTCTTTCGGTCCATATTCATCATTTTCGTCTTTATTACAGGAAAAGAAACTAAACATGGATAAAATGAGAACGGCTGTAATTATATTTTTCATCATCGTTTTGGTTGATTTAGCAAGGTATACAATTCAGTAAAATAAATACATTTTTTGGAAAAAGTGATTTTTTTAACAAAAAGATTCCGGAAAAGGAGAAATGTAAAAGTTGTTGAAAAAAGCTATTCGCAATGAAAAAAACGACTTTAAACATAACTATAAAGGATTAAGAGCCTAAAAAGTTATGAAAGTATAGCCAAAAGACCTCTTTTTTCTTTACTGACGGGGCGGAGCAAAAAGCTTTTAAAATTATCTCTGGTAATTCCCAATACTTTCGTTTGGTATGTTTTTTCAAATGTTTTTGATGCTTTGATTTTCTTTTTTGGGTCCCATTCAAATTTATATGCCTTCATGCTTTTAGCGGAAACCTCAATATAATCTGTTTTTTGCTGTTGTTTAGTTCTCCAAAAGTATTTAGCTGTTTCTGTATTGTTGTTGCTAAGCAGCTTTAATCTTTCGCTGACCAGAAAGTTTTCCCACAAATATTTTAAATCTTTTCTTTCGGCTAAGGGCTTGAAATTTTCAATAACTGCATTGCGTAATCCATTGTCATAAAAATAGATTTTTTGGTTTTTTTTGATTTCATATTCCTGTTTTTTACTGTAAGCCGGAATTCTGAAAACGATAAAAGACTTCTCAAGAATTTCGATATAACTGCTTATCGTTTTAGCATCTACATTCAATAAAGAACCCAATTGCTTATAGTTTATCTCCTGTCCTATTTTATTCGCCAGCTCCCTGATTAGTTTATGCATGATGTCCGGTTTGCGGATTTTTGCAGACGGAAGTATGTCTTTGTATAGCGTTTGCTTAAATTGATTGTAAAGTATGATATCCTTATCCACATCATCCTGATGAATTTCCGGATAAAGACCGTAAATCAATAATTCATCTAATTCCTCCGCTTGTATGTCCTCTCCTTTTTGAATCTCTTCAAAGCTTAAAGGCCATAAGTGATATGTCTTAAGGTGTTTATTGTTTTTTTCGATAAAATTATTTAGTTGATCTAATTGTACAGAGCTGTTTATAATCAGTTGCTTTTTAGGAAATTTTTTGCGGATAGTTTTTATTAAATATTCGATGTTGTTTATCTGCTGAGCCTCATAAATAAAAATGACATTGTGCTTTTTAAATAAGGCGTTTAAAAAATCAGGATTTGCAGACTCTAAAGAATTGCGTACATCAAAATCGTCCCCATCCAAAAACAACCATTTGTAATTGGTTTTGATAAAAACATTATGGATTAATGTGTTTTTACCGGCTCTGCGCGGCCCATGAATAAGAATAGTTTTCTTTTTAAACAACTCTTTTAAAATCTCTTTTTCAAGTGCTCTGTTTATCATTTGTGTTAAATTTATATATAAAACAGAATATATTCCTATAAAGTTATAAAATTAACGCATTTGCAAAAAATAAATCTTATGCTTTTTTTATTCAGACGGGATATAATTTTTAAGGGCAAATCATTTTTGCTTTATTTTTTAACTTACTTATCTGCTTATATCTTAGATTTTCATTTAAAAGTTTTGAAGTAGGACTTAAATATTGAATCTTTCTGTTAAATTTGTTTGACGATTGCCTTTTTCATGTTTTTATGATTCTTCAATGATATACTAATGCGCAAGTTATTTTTTTCCTTAGTTTGTTTTCTTATAGTTTCTTCAGTAAAGGGTGGAGGAGAGGTGCCTGCTCCGGGAAAACCACAGACAGAACCTGTTGTTATTAGAAATGGGATTTTGCACACAGTCTCCGGGGATATCATTCCCAATGGAGCTGTGCGCTTCGAAAACGGTATTATCACACATGTTGGTCCAACAGCGGATGTTCCTACCCAAAATGCTGAAGTTATAGATGTTCAGGGCAGTCATATTTATCCGGGTTTAATTGCATGTAATACGACTTTGGGCTTAGTGGAAATCAGTGCTGTCAGAGCGACCAGAGATTTTGATGAAACCGGTAGCCTGAACCCGAATGTACGTTCATTAATAGCATATAATACAGATTCCAGAATTATTCCTACTATTCGCAATAATGGCATGTTGTTGGCTCAGATTGTGCCTCAGGGTGGACGAATACCGGGAACTTCGTCTGTAGTTCAATTGGATGCCTGGAACTGGGAAGACGCGGCCTACGAGACAGACAATGCCGTCCATCTTAACTGGCCGTCGATGTATGTGAGAAGAGGTTGGTGGGCTGAGCCGGGTGGAATACACGCCAATGATGATTATATGGAACAGGTGGATGATATTTTTAGCTACTTCAGAGAAGCCGGAGCATATGCAAAAAAAGAAGACCACCGGCCTAAGAATCTTAGGTTTGAAGCAATGAGGGGCCTTTTTACTAAGGACAAAAAACTGTTTGTTGCTGCCTCATCAGCCAGAGAAATTAAAGCTGTTGTGCGGTTTTTGGAAGAGTTTGACCTGGAGGGAGTAATTGTAGGTGCTGACGATGCTCATTTGGTTGCAGATCTTTTAGCAGAAAAGAATGTGGCAGTTATTTATAAAAGAATTCATTCATTACCACTCCGACAGGATGATGATATAGCCATGGTTTACAGTGCACCTGCAAAACTTTATGAAGCGGGCGTAACCTTTGCACTTAGTTTAACCGGTTCCTGGGAACAAAGAAATCTTCCGTTTATGGGAGGCTCTGCTGCTGCACACGGACTCTCAAAAGAAGCAGCGCTGAAATCATTAACACTTTATCCTGCCCAAATTTTAGGTATTGATGACCGAACCGGTAGTCTGGAGTCCGGAAAAGATGCCAACATTATTGTTTCTACAGGAGATGTTATGGATATGCGCACCAATGATATCACTCATGCTTTTATTCAGGGCCGGGTAGTTGACCTGGATGATAAGCAAAAACGTTTGTATGAAAAGTTCATGCAGCGATATGAATAAGTACACTGCTTTTTTTTCTTTTTACTTTTAGTAGCACCAAGCTGACTTTTTTTCAAAGCATTGATAAAGAAAAACATTTTCTGCGCTAATTTTTAGACAAGTCTAAAAAAATATTTTGCAATGAAAAAAACTATTATTAACTTTGTAAGAAATAAAAAGTTTATAGACATGAAAAATATGTTGTGTGTAATTACAGGATTTTTTTTCCTCTTGTTTTCCTTTTCCATGAATGTTTCAGCAGAAAACACTTTAAATATACTGGCAAAAGATAAATCTTCGGGAGAAACTTTAGCGGGTGTTTCTGTCATGGTAAAAGAAACAAGATTAGTTGGAAGTACGGATTTAAACGGCAAGTTAAAGTTATTTTTCCCGGAAGAGGCAGAATATACTTTGCAATTCACCTATGTTGGCTATGTTCCTCAAGAGTTTAAAGTAACTATACCATATGATAAAGAGGTTTTAACGATAGCCTTGATGCCCGGTGAAATTGGGCTGGATCAAGTTTTCATATCAGCATCACCTACCGGCACAGGCTTTCAATTTCAGGCAGCGGAAGTTTTAAGTGGAGAAAAGTTACAAAGAAATACAAATGTCAGTTTGGGAATGGCTTTAGATGGGATGGCAGGGATTTCTATGCGTTCATTCGGGGTAGTCAATGCCCGTCCGGTGATTCGTGGATTTGATGGCGACAGGGTTTTGGTTTTAGAAAACGGTGAGCGCATGGGTGATTTATCAGCTACCGCCCATGATCATGCAGTTACGCTTGACCCAATGGCTATGGAACGTATTGAAATTATCAGAGGTCCGGCCGGTTTGTTATATGGTTCCAATGCCTTGGGAGGCATCGTAAACATGATAAGTGCCGATATACCTCAAAATTGGAAGCCGGGAACCGGAGGCAAATTGCGATTGCAGGGAGCAACGGTCAATAATATGTTTGGTGGCATGGGACGTTTTAATTATGGATGGGACAATGCAGCTATCACTGGTAGGATTGGGTATCGCTCAGCCGGAGAAATGAATACCCCTGAAGGGAGACTGCCGGGAACTGAACTTGTTCAGTATGAAGGTGCGCTTGGAGCCGGTTTTAGAGGGAAAAATAGTAGTACAGGATTGAGCTTTAGCGCAACAGATATGGTTTATGGATTACCGGAAGCAATAGATGATCCGGATGAATCTGTAGAAATTCGCCTTAACAGACAAGCATTACAGGGAAAAACGGTTTTTCGGACAAACAGCTTTATAGAAAACATTGAATTCAGAATACATGCTTCCCGCTTTTATCAGGAAGAAATAGAAATGGAGATAGAGCCGGACGGAAGTTTAGACGAAGATGTTGAGTTGGAATTTGAGCAGCTGAGCCTGAGTTCTTCATTGATATTGCAACACAAACCGTATTGGATTTTCGATCAGGGGGCTATTGGTTTGAATGTGTATGGCCGGACAATGGAGATAGGTGGTGACGAGGCTTTTTCACCGGGTGACGGAAATATGAATGTGGCGCTATTTACTTTTCAGGAGATCCCACTTTTTCCAACTTTCAGGCTGCAATTTGGAGGCAGATTGGAATATAATTTTTTAAGAACCCGGCCTAACAGGGATATTTTTCCGGACATGCCGGTTTTTGAAAGATCAATGCTTAACTATTCAGCTTCTGCCGGATTCAACTTTAAACCACTTAGAGGTCTGGAGATTGGCGGACAGTTTGCCCGTTCATTTAGAAACCCTACAACGGAAGAGTTGTTTTCTGATGGAGCGCATATAGGTGCCGGAGCCTATGAAATTGGCAATCCGGATTTAGAAGTAGAATCTTCTCTTGGTTCAGATTTGTTTATTAAATGGAATTATTCATTATTATCATTGGAGTTTGCTGTTTTCTCAAATACTATTGAAAACTTTATTACCTATCAACCAAGCGGGGAAATAGATTCCGGTTCGGGTTTGCCGATTTTTATTTACGAAAGTAATCGCGCAAACTTGAGTGGAGGAGAGTTTCAGGTATTATTGAATATGACAGAGAACCTATATGCAAACTTTGTAGCGGATTATGTAAGAGGAAGAAGCGGCAAAGAATTTGAGAAAAACCTGCCATTTATTCCACCTTTTCGATTTGGAGGAGAGCTTGGATTTGACAACAATCGGTTTTATGCTTCTGTAGCTCTTAGGTATGTTGCATCACAAATGGAGACTGCGCCTTTGGAGGAGCCGAGTGGTGAATACTTTCTTTTAGGTCTTAATGCCGGGTACAGGCTTGATTTTCATGGCAGGCATTTGTTTTTTGTTCGCGCTGAAAACCTATTGAATGAATCCTATCGAGACCACCTGACCAGAGTCACTGAACGAAATAATCCAATGCCCGGAAGGAATTTTTTACTTGGGTATAATTTTAGCTTTTAGGTAGAGGGTTGCTTTCCTTTTTTCCTAATTCTTTGAGACTTAGTTTATTTAGAATATGGGCTGCCACTTCCATTGCTACAGAGCCTGTCCGTAGCAACAGCTGTAGTTTTGAACTACGGACTTGGGGATTTGGTAACTATGGTTGAATGTATTGAGTAAAAGTTGTAATTTTATAGAATTCAAAGCTTTTAGTTATATTTAAGGGATGTTTTTCTTTTAAGTTAATTGTATTTATACATGAATCATAGAGATCCAAAAGGGCTTGATTTTGAAGTTGATTATCTGACAAATTCAATTCAAAACGTGGTTACCGGTGATAGTTTTCAAACTGATGTAATATTATGCAGTAATGAAGACTTCAAATTAGTAGCCAAAAAAGAAGGTTGGGTTTTTGATTGGAAATTTGAGTTTAAACAACCGGAAAGGGATATTTATAAACTTTCTATTTTAAACAATCCAAACATTATACAAGGTTTAATGAGCCTTGAAGTAAAAGCAGACCATGTATTTGTTCATTTAATTGAAAATGCACCTTTTAATAAAGGTAAATCAAAAGTTTATCAAGGTGTACCAGGCAATTTGATTGCTTTTGCATGTAAATTGTCTTTTCAAAGAGGACATGAAGGGAATGTTTCATTCATTTCAAAATCACAACTTATCAAACATTACGTTGAAACATTAGAAGCAGTCCATATCGGTAATCAGATAATGATTAGTCAAACTGATGCAGCTTTAAAACTAATCAATAAATATTTTGAAAATGAAAAAAAATAAAATTAAAGAATTAGATGTAGATTCTGTCGGTGGGCAAAAACCATTGTCCAAAGAAGATGAAAAAAAAATTAGTGAATATATTAATTCACAAAAACACTCAAAATCAAAAAAGAAAAGTAGGATTAAAAAAGAAATTTTAAGAAAAAAGAGAGTTTTGTAAATAGATAGCTGCCACATATTCAAGCGAGTGGCTCTAACCTCATTTCCCGTACTTTAACCTCAATAAAAGGTAGCTGTCAGTAGTTTTGAACTACGGACTTGGGGAATAAACTCAACTAACCCCCTCCTATCCGTAGCAACAGCCTGTCCGTAGCGCCCCCGCTACCGGACAAGAAA
>REEL01000126.1 GCA_007695095.1 Chitinophagaceae bacterium
CGACATCTATCGTAAAGCCTATAAACTAAATTTGGATATGAAAGACCAAAACAAAAAACACGAAAAGGAATTAGAACTACTCAAAAAATCCTGTGAAGACAATCCAAACAATTTTGAATTGATTCAAGAGTTATTAACGCTTCAAAAAAATAAATCTCTGTTAAATAGAAAAAGAGGTTTGAAAGAGGATATAATGAGACGTTTAGAATATTCAATTTAAATTTTTAAAACATGAAGCCAGCAGTTGATAAGTTAATACATAATTTGCTAAATGACAGGTTAGTTTTACTCGAGACTCATTTTAATGCAGATTTTTTTGTTTATTACGGACCAATAGTCGATGGTTATGAAAATAGTTTTTTAAGTATTATAGAAGATTTAGCAAAAGATGATAACAAAAAAGATAAAATTTATGTTATTCTGACTACTTCGGGAGGTAGCGCTGTAGCAGTTGAAAGATATGTAAATATTTTGAGACATCATTACAATGAAGTAAACTTTATAGTTCCAGATTATGCCTATAGTGCAGGCACAATTTTTTGTATGAGTGGTGATAATATCCTTATGGACTATTTTTCTGTTTTAGGTCCTATTGACCCACAAGTTCAAAATAAAGAAGGAAAATGGGTTGCTGCCTTAGGTTACTTAGATAAAGTTAATGAGTTGATAGAAAAAGCTCAAAAAAATGAGTTAACCCAAGCTGAGTTCTTAATTCTTAAAGATATGGACTTAGCTGAGTTAAGAGGATATGAACAAGCTAAAAATCTCACAATAGAATTACTTAAAAAATGGTTGGTTAAGTATAAATTCAAAAATTGGAACACTCATTTAACAACACCAGATTTAAAAGGAAAGCCAGTAACATTAGAAGAGAAAGAACAAAGAGCTAGAGAGATTGCTGACAAATTAAGTGATAGTAATTTATGGAAATCTCACGGTAGGCCAATTAATATTGAAATATTAGAGAGCGATATTTTTCGTTTAAAAATTGATGACTATAGTAATGAAGATTATAGACCATTAATCAGAAATTATTATGACTTATTTTCAGACTATGTTATAAAAAATAGACTGCAAATTTTTATTCACACTCGTAAATTTATATAGTTATGAAAACAAAAATCGACAAACAAGTAGAAGCTGCTATTAAAAAATCTGAAATTAAATTTAAAGGGAGTGAATTAATTGATAAGTATGAAGATGCATTAAAAAAATTTGAAGAGTTAGTTGACAAAGGGGTTGCTAAAAAAAGAGGCAATAATTTGATTTCAATTACTGATTTACACTTACACAAATCATTGTTTAATTCTTCATTATCAGATGAAACAGATTTGATTACAACAAACCTATAAAATATTTGACAGATCAACTATCATATTATATTCATTGTTTTACGCATTTAAAACGAGATGCGAAGAATGGTGGAGCTCCACACAAACCTATTTTATTATTAAGTGTAATCCGTTTATTTGAAAAAGAATTTTTCACTAACAATCAAATTCAAATTTTACCAGAATTAGTCGCTTCTTTCAAATCCATTTGGTCAAAGTTGGTAGTCACCAATCATCATCCAATTTTCGCAATGCCATTTTATCATATGAGTTCCGAGCCTTTTTGGAAATTGACTGTAAATGTAGGTTGTGAGAAGTGGATTGAGTCTAAAAGCTCAATGCGAAGTTTACAAAATTTAACTACTGCCGTAAATTTTGCTTTAATTGAAAACGAACTTGCCGAATTGCTATTAAAACCGGAAAGTCGAGATATTTTGAAAATTTCAGTTTTGGACAAATATTTTTCTGAAACAAAAGTCAATTTTAATATTAACGGGAATGATGATTTACTAAATGTTTCTCTCCTAAATGAAAGTTCAGTGGAGTACAAACGTAAAATTATTGAACTCAAAAATCAGGTAGACGAAAATGTTTTTCAAGAAGAAGTATTTATTCGTAGTGGAATGTTTAAAAGAGAGATTCCAAAAATCTACAACAATACTTGTGCAATTTCAGGCTTACGAATTGATGCAATCACTAATGTTTCTATGGTAGATGCATGTCATATTGTTCCATTCTCAGAAGGGTACGATGATACATTAACTAATGGAATTGCTCTTTGTCCAAATTTACACAGAGCTTATGACAGAGGTTTAATTTCTATTTCTGATAATTACGAAGTAATCTTAAATAAAAACTTTATAGAAAACCATTCTGTGTATAATCTATCCCAATTTGCTGGGACTACAATTATGCTTCCAGATAATTCTAAATTCCATCCTGCAAAAGAAAATCTATATCAACATAGAATGCGTTTTAACTTCTGATTATGTATGTAATGATAAATTTCTCGAAATTTACTTAAAAAGGATGATATTACTGATGAATAGGGTGTAGTTAAACTTTACTATTCTTCATAAAATTTGAAACACACCTTATTATGATACATAGCTACATTGTCATTCTTTAAAAGTATTAGGGCAATTTAAAAACAACTAAATTTTAAGTATCTTAACAATACAAATGGAAACAACAATTAAAGATATAGATTCAATCCAAAATGAAATCACTGAAGAATTCTCTGCGCTTGAAGATCCAATGGATCGATATGAGTACATTATAGATTTAGGCAAAGATTTATTACCGATGTCTGATCAATTTAAAACAGAGCAAAATATAGTAAAGGGCTGTCAATCTACTGTTTGGATGCGGTCTTTTACTAAAGATGGCAGAATCTTTTTTCAAGCAGATAGTGACACTCTTATCATAAAAGGAATTATTGCTTTACTAATCAGAATATTGTCAAATCAGAAACCGGAGGACATTATACATGCTGAGCTTTTTTTTATAGATAAGATAAAACTACGTGCTCATTTAAGTCCACAGCGATCAAATGGATTGAATGCTATCATAAGTCAAGTGAAGGAATATGCGATTGATTTAAGTAAAGAAGGTTAAGAAAGCCTACTCTTTTAAAAATCAATTATTCACCATTCAAACTTTTAAGGAGTGAATATTTTGTTATATTTGCCATTAACAAAGCATTATTTTTAATAAATGCTAAAATATAATATTATGAAGTTATATGCTAAAATTCTAATTCTATTTTTATTTATAAGTATCTCGGGTAAGTCTTTGCTGCATGCACAGCAAACCTATTTTTATCCCTTAAGTTCAAATTTTGAAGAATCTTCCGCTACAGGACCAGATTTAATTGTGATTGAAAACAATGATGGGGAGACAGGCAACTTTGGTGATTTTGATTTGCCGATTACAACTTGCCCAAATGAAGATGTTGTTCCGGGTTATTTCTTTGAGCGGGATGCCGGTTTTGAATTCAGTAATAATGAATTCCTTGATTGTGAATATACCATACAGTTTGCATTTAAATTTGATGATTTAAATAATAATGCCGGCTGGGTAAGGATTATGAGTTTTACTCATGTAGATGATGTAGGTATTTATATTTATCAGTCAGACCCGCCTTCAAATGGCACACTTGATTTTTGGCCCAATGGTTTAGTAGGTGAAGAAGATTTTTTTAATGATACAGATGTTTACCAGTTAACGCTAATCAGGGAATGCAATGGGTTGGTGAATATTTATATTAACGGAGAAAGTTTTGCCGTCTATGATGACAGCCTTTCAATGCAGTATTTACCTCAGGAACCCGACGATTTTATCGTTTTTTTCAGAGATCATCCATCGGTATTGGCTAATGAAGCTTCTCCGGGTTGGGTGAAAAATCTTTATGTTGCTGATTATGCCTGGGATTCATTGACTGTTGCACAATCCTGGGATGAATTTTGCGATGATTTGCTATCCAGTGTTGAAAGTAATCTCATAGCAGCAAAACCTTTAGAGCTTTACCCGAACCCTTCTTCAAAAGAAGTATTTGTTTCTTTACCGGAGCTCATGAGGAATGAAAAATTACAGTTGCGCATCATAGATATGACCGGTCGCACCATCTTTGAACAAAGCCACTTCTCAACAGAAAACATACAGCTGGATATTGAAGGCTATTCCAAAGGTTTGTACTTCATCGAGATTCAGCAAGGCGAAGAAGTCTACAGGGGTAGATTTCAAAAGATGT
>REEL01000127.1 GCA_007695095.1 Chitinophagaceae bacterium
TGGGGTACCCGCTGCTTGAATCTTGCGTGAAAAATTTTACTGTCCGACGTCAGGATTTTAAAATTTTTAGCAAGTGAAAGCACAGCGGGTCAAGGAGGAATTCAGCCGCGATTTTTTTGTTAATCCTTTTTTTCTAAAAAAAAGGATTAGAAAGGGTTTTTAATTGAAAAATTATGATGGAAAATGTTTCTCTCTCCTGCCTACAGTACTTTTGTAAAGTACTGGAAATTAGAAAAAAACATAGAGTCAATCAACTAACTGGTAGCACAAGCTTGTATATAAAAAAGGAAGATAAAGACATTGCCCTGTATCTTCCTTTTTAATTTTTTCTGTATTTGCTCTTTTATAAGAATGGACAGAAAACAACATTATTTTTTCTGTTGCTTAAGCAACCGGTATAAATGAAAGACAATTCTGGACCGCCATTACCTTTGGTTGCTGCTGCCAGTTTAGAAACGTTTAAGTCATAGCTTAAGCCAATATTAAATTCTCCAAAATCAACACGCGTTGAAAGAATAGCTGCATCACCCCAACGATACCATCCACCTACGTAAAAAGAAAAATCATCTGATGGCAACTGATTACGCTTTATCCTTACTAAACTTCCAATATTCAATTGTGAACTTGGCCCCTGATTTAAATAAATGAAACTGGGTACTAAAAACAATCTGTCAGATAAAGGAATATGTCCTCCGCCATGAACGGTTATTTTAATGTATTGTGATTCATCAATGATATCTAAAAAAGAAATGTTCGGTTGATTCAAGTGGCTGAACGAGAGACCTCCAAAATAATTGAGATCTTTTTTAGGAGTATAGCTGTAAACCATTCCAACACCCATATCCCAGTAGCGAACCCGATCATTGGGTATACTTTCCATAGAATTGGCATTCGGATCAAATCCATCCGGTCCGAACATAGCATCTGTAGTTATTTTTGTTGGGTCTATACTTCTTTGACCATAACCACCGGTAATTCCGGTAGAAAGCAAAGAACGACCTCTGTTATCAAGCGACATAGTGTATGATAGATATAAATTTACCTGATTAGTTGCTAAATCTATATCTCCCGCTTTGTCTGAAAAGAAAGTCACGCCAACTCCGCCAAAATTACTGTTTGGCATACCTGTGCCCCCTAAATTCATGTCATAAGAAGCCATTAAAGTTCTGTAATTCGCAACATTTGTCCACTGATTTCTGAAGTTAGCGGCAAATCTGTAATCACAACTATTAACACCTGTCAATGCAGGGTTTAAATATAGCGGTGCTGCATTAAACTGAGAAAAATGAATATCCTGGGACTTTAATTCACTTGTAATAAAAAATACTATCGTAAAAATGACAGCAATGCGGGTAAATATTTTCATATAAACTAACTTTTTATGGTTATAATGGTTGATTTATCACTTTAAGAGTGTAACATTTCCTTTCTTAACAAACGTCTGACCGTTATAACAAACGGCTTCTACACTATATACGTAAACTCCTGAATTTAGTTTCCTGCCTTGCCTGTCTGTTCCTCTCCATCCTACGTTATGATCATTGGTTTCAAATAGAAGCTCACCCCAACGATTATATACTCTAAAATAACGAATTTCTTTGACACCAAATAATCTTGCATATAAAATGTCATTAACCCCATCTCCATCAGGAGTAAATGTATTAGGAACAAACACCAAATCTTCATCACAGCGAACAATAACATCTAAAGTTACCTGATCGGAATTTATACAGCCCAAACCATCCGTTACCTCTATAGTATAGGTAGTTGTTGTCTCAGGATTAGCAAATGGTGAAAGACAATCAATACACGAAAGACTATCTGCAGGACTCCAGCTTATTGAAACCACATCCGGATCCGTAACTGTATTTAACTCAACCTGAGTACCCCATAGAATTTCTCTGTCTTCAATAGTCTCAACAAAAGGTAAAGGTTTAACCTCTACATTGACAGTAGCCGTTTCATAAGGGCAGACTCCATTGGTTGTAAAAAGAGTAAAGACTGTTGAAAAGGGAGGATTGGCAATTGGTGTAGCTGATTCAGGATTATCTAAATACTCTGCCGGCTCCCAAAATATTGAATCTCCATTACCACCAAACAACTGCACTTCATCACCCTCGCAAATAAGGGTATCAGGAAAAGCAAATGCAGTAGCCGGGATATCAACTCTTTGGATAGAAGTAGTTGTATCAGAACATCCAAACTCATCTATAACTATTAAATTCACGTTATAAAAACCGGAATCTGCATAGAAGTAAGTCGGATTAATATCAGAAAATGAATTACTCCCATCGCCCGTGTTCCAAATGTAATTTTGAATCTGACCATCTCCCTCAATTGAATTGTCTGCCAATAAGGCGAAATCCCCTAAACAAACATCTTCTAATAAGATTCCTGCCGTAGGCAATTCATAGACAGTAACATCATCCTCAAATGATGCCACACAACCCATGCTGTCGGTTACCATCAAGTTTACAGTATACGTTCCAAAGCCTGAATATAAATGGACCGGTTCAAAATCCCCGGAAGTATTGTTATCTCCAAAACTCCAGTCATAATCTACTATTGGAACTACAGCTGCACTAAAATTCTCAAATTCAACAGACACACCGTCACAAACATTAGAAGTTGTAAAAATGGGTTCCGGCTGAGGATTTACAAATACTGTTTCAGTAATAGTGTCACGACATCCGTTTAGGTCGATTACAACTAAACTAATTGTAAAATTTCCATTATCTGTATAGGTAAAAGTCGGATTAGGATCAGAAATTACAGAGCTTCCATCACCAAAATCCCATAACCAATCAACAATAGCTACCGGACCACTTGCATTCTCAAAAAATTCAGCTTCGTTATTCTGACAAATGGTAACAGGCAGAGTAAAGTCAGCTGCCGGCAGAGGGCTAGCATTAACCGGGACGATAGTATCATGTGTGCAGTTATCAGTATCCGTTACAGTTAAACTCACATTATAGGTGCCTGCTACATTGAAAAAATGTATAGGGTTTTGATCTGTCTGATTTGGAGAATTGTCATCAAAATCCCACAACCAGGAATTAACCGTTCCATTCAGACTAACGGATTCATCCATAAAAAATACAGTATCTCCCAAACAAGCTATCGGTTCTTCAAAAGAAGCAATTACTCTGTTTACAGTTACAATAACAGAATCCCTGTTCTCACAGTTATTGGTATCTGTATTTACTACAAAATAAGTAGTTGTTTCATTAGGGAAAGCCAAAGGATTTTCAATCCCGGGATTACTTAATCCGCTCGGCGGAGACCAATCAAAAGAAATACCACCTACAGCATTTAACTGAACAGTATCTCCAAAGCAAATAGCTGTATCTTGCGTAAGTTGAAGAGAAGGTAAGGGATTTACCTGCAGAGTCAGAGAATCAATTTTTGAACAACCGAAACTATTAATAACTTCCAAAAAGTATTGAGTAGTAGTATCGGGGAAAAAGTCCGGATTAAAAATTGAAGGATTACTTATTCCGGTGTTAGGTGTCCATATATATAATGAATCACCTGATTGAGCAAACAAGTTGACAGTATCTCCAAAACAAATGGCTGTATCACCTGATATCAAACCGTCCGGTTCAGGATAAATAATAATTTCCTGAGTAGCTGTATCTGAACAACCTAAATCATCGGTCACTATAAGGGAAACATTATAGAAACCTTCTGTTGCATAAGCATGTTGTGGGTTTTCAAGAATTGAAATAGTATTATCTCCAAAGTTCCATAGATTAACAGAAATACTTGTATCAGCTGAGGATAAGTTTTGAAAACTTAGTAATGCCGGATCACATACGATTGTATCACTTACAGTAAATGCAGCTTCCGGTTGGGGAAAAATGACAATATCCTTTAAAATGACATTGCTACACCCAAAAATATTTGTTATTGTTAAGGATACAGTAAAGGTTCCTGATGTATCGTACCAATGTTGTGGATTTTGAACAGTATCTGTATTTCCATCCCCAAAATCCCACAAATAACTTTCAACAGGGATTACTGAAGCCGATGTATCGAAAAAGCTTACTTGAGCTGGCGCACAAACAAAATTCACATCTGAGTAGAAGCCGGCAAAAGGTGTATCTATTTGTATAGGTGCAGAAGCCACTTCAACAAATACACAACCTGAGCTATCCGTTAGAATTACTAAGGGTGTAAAAGTTCCTGTATTCCAATATGTATGTGTTATAGTATCTCCGGCAAACTCAACATTTCCATCTCCAAAATCCCATATAATATCCACTGCATTTTGAGAATTTGCCTCAAAAAATACATCCAGAGGTGGGCAACCAAAGTTTGGATTAAAATCAATATCTGCTGTAGGCCCTAAAATCTCTATAAACTGTGGTTTTGTAATACTATCCACACATCCATTTGAAAAAGTAGTAATCAGTGTTACATCATAACTTCCGGGCACTGAGTATATAATTGAGGAATTCTGATTAGTTGAGGAAGAATTGTTTCCAAAATCCCATTGCCAGCCGACAGCCGGTAAGGCATAAGATGAACTATCTATAAAATTTACCAGCAAAGGAGGACAGGTTGCAAATGCAGTATCTGAAACAAAATCTACAACCGGATCCTCAATTAAAACTGCATTATTTATAGTTATTGTACTATCACAACCATTATTATCTACAACTGTAAGGGTAACATCAAAGCTACCATATGAATTATAACTATGAACAGGATTTTGCGCAGTAGAGGTATTTCCATCTCCAAAATCCCAAGAATAAGTTGCATTATTAGTAGTTTGGGATGTATTTGTAAATTGAATGTCCTGACCCAAACAATAAATAGAATCTGCCAAAGTAAATGATGGTCTGGGTTTTGTAACCCTAATGTAATTATTTCTGGTTCTCGAGTTAGTACATCCAAAAGTATCTGTTACGGTTAAAACAACAGTATAAACTCCTGGATTTTGATAAGTGTGCGTTGGAGTTTCTGCTGTTGAGGTATTACCATCACCAAAATTCCATGACCAGCTTGCAACAGTTGAATTTGGAGCCACAGTTGTATTGTTAAAATTTGTTGTTAACGGAGGGCAGCCAATTGTAGGATTTGCCGTAAAATTCGGCTGAGTTCCATAAACCTGTATATAATTAGGTAAAACCAATGTGTCGCAACATCCATTCACATCACAATTAATCATAGTCACATCATAATTACCCGGTTGCGTAAAAGTATATGAAGTACTATTGGTAGCCCCTGAGTGAAATGTCCCGGAAGGTATATACCAGCTGGTTTGATTTCTAAATTGAGAAGTATTTGTAAAGTTTACTGTTAAAGGATAACAACCTGATGTGACATTTGATGTTAGTGAAGCCGTAGGAACTGTTGCCTGAACCGTTTGTGAAATATTCTGCTGACATCCGCTAATTGTGTCCCAAACAATTAAGTTAACAGTATAAGAACCATTATTTACATAAAAGTGCTGAGGGTTTTGTTCTGTTGAAGTATTCCCATCTCCAAAATTCCACAACCATTGATTTGCTCCATCAGATTCATCTATGAAGTTAAACAACCTGAATGAGTCACATGAAACAGTATAATCAAATTCCGGTATTGGCGGGGATATTGTTATATAATCCGCAAAGACTAAAGTATCTGCACATCCATTGAAAGAGGCAATGAGAGTTATATCAAACACTCCAATATCCTCATAAATATTTGACGGAAACTGTTCCGTAGAAGTGTTTCCATCACCAAAATCCCAAAACCAGCTATTCACTCCAATTGAAGAGGAGTCAAAAAATGAAATACTTTGCTGATAGCATCCTTCAAGAGGTAAAGCTGCAAAATTTACCACCGGAGTATCGCCAACTGCAATTTGAGGTCCGTTAAAAGTTGCAATACAGCCATTTATTGTTTCAATGGTAAGTGTCGGTTGATAAAATCCTGTATCAAGATAAGTGTGCACAGGTGAAGTGTCGATAGAAACAGAGCCATCCCCAAAAGTCCAGTTATAATCGGCAATAGGAAAAAAAGCAGAACTGCTTGTATTATTAAAATTTACTTCCAGAGGTGCACAACCTGAATTCACATCTATGGTAAAACTTGCCTGAGGCGGAACAATTTGAATTAACCCTGACTCTGTAGTACTATTTGAGCAACCGGCAATATTTGAAACAGTCAGGGAGACACTATAAGTACCTGTATTTAAATAAGTATGCACAGGGTTTTGATCAGTAGAAGTATTTCCGTCCCCAAAATCCCATAACCAATCCACAGCATCTACTGAATTATCGGTAAACTGAACCGTGAAAGGAGCCTCACAAGCCAAGGAATCTGACACAGTAAAACCTGCCTGAGGATTGCCAAGCACTTCAACAAATTCAGTATATTCTAAACTTTGAGTACAACCATCCGGATAGGTTACATTGAGTGAAACATCGTACAAACCTTCTGCATTGTAAGATATAGTAGGGTTAGCCTGCGCAGATGTTTGCCCGTTTCCAAAATTCCATAAAAATACAGATGGAGAGCCGGAAGCCTGAGATGTAAACTGAAATGAATCTCCTATGCAATTTAAAGTATCATCAGCTGTAAAATCAATAGCGTAATCCTGGGTAGTTACAGCAGATGGCATGAACATAGTATCAACACAACCACTTCCGTCATCAGCTAACAAAGTAACATCAAACGTACCTTGCGTTGTATATGTGTGTACCGGATTTTCATCAGTAGAAGTATTCCCATCTCCAAAATCCCAAAAATAAGAAGTAGCAGAAGGACCTGTTGATAAATTTGTAAAGTTAACTGTAGCAGGAACTTCACAGAAAAATGTACTGTCAATACTAAAGTTTGCCTGAGGAAAAGGAGTTACCTGTATGAAATTTGACTGAGCTATGCTTGAATTACAATTAAAAGAATTTCGAACAACTAAAGTTACTGTATAATTACCAACTGCGTTATAAGTATGCGTTGGATTTTGCTGAGTGCTAATTGTCCCGTCACCAAAATCCCATGTCCAGGAATTTATAGTACCGGAATTTGCTACCGATTGGTCTGTAAAACTAACGGTTAAAGGTGCACAACCTGTAGTAGGAGAAGCAGTAAAAGCCGGGGTAGGTAATGCATTTACGGTAATAAAAGCATTTTTAACCTCAGTACTACTCCCGGTACCGTCAGAAACCGTCAAACTTACATTATAAGTACCGGGATTTGAATAAACAGCACTTGGGTTCTGATTCGTAGATGTATTTCCGTTTCCGAAATTCCAACTCCAACTTACAGGATTCCCTGTACTTTGGTCACTAAATTGAACTATCAAAGGAGCACAACCCGACGTATTCGTTACTGCAATAAAGTCCGCATCAAGCTGCGCAAGCAAACTTGTATGAAACATAAACAGTAAAAAAATAAAAGCAATAATTCTTCTCATAGGTTATACTAAATATAATACATTTTAACTACAAATAGTAGAAAAATACTAACGATTATTAAAAATTAAATCGTAAAAATTTTTAATTCCAATTTCTGTGTTTGAAGTAAAGCCCTCAGCATACTTTACGCCCAACATTTGCCCAAAATGTATAGCTCTTGATTCTAAAAAACTTAAAAATGCCGGAGAAGAAATAAATGTCTCCGGTTCATCTTGCTTATAGTTGGGATTATGAAATTGTGATTCATAAGCTAAAACAGAATTTATCTTTGCTTCCCAAAAATCTGTGATATCAATTAAAACTTGCGGTTTTAAATATTGACTTTGAATATAAAACAATATTTTAGATGGCCTCCAGGCCTCCTGTTG
Source organism: Chitinophagaceae bacterium (assembly GCA_007695095.1). Taxonomy (NCBI): domain Bacteria; kingdom Pseudomonadati; phylum Bacteroidota; class Chitinophagia; order Chitinophagales; family Chitinophagaceae; species Chitinophagaceae bacterium. Next base: position 7,775 of record REEL01000127.1, read on the forward strand.
AATGTCTAAATAAGTTGTTTTTATTTTTTCTAAACCGGCTAAAAAACAAGCTTTTTTAATCATGTTTGAAGCTCTTGCATGATCCGGATGCCGATCTTCTTCAGCGCAGGCCAGAACTAAGTCCGGTTTGTAATGTCTAATTCTCTTTACAATCTCGATTAAGTTTGATTTGTTATGTTCAAAAAAGCCATCTTGAAAATTCAGATTTTCCCTTTCACTTATTCCAAGAATTTTTCCGGCTTTTTCAGCTTCCTTTATTCGCAATTCAGGAGTTCCTCTTGTACCTAACTCTCCGGAAGTAAAATCTACAATTGCTACCTTTTTTCCGGCTTTAACATGAAGTGCAATACTTCCTCCACAGCTTAATTCAACATCATCAGGATGAGCACCAAAGGCTAATATATCGACTTTTTTCATAAATAACACTTCGACTTAAACGGAGCCTTTCATGGCTACTTTTGTAAACAAAACTAAATACGTTAGAAATAACATAAAGTTCAAAAAACTTTACTTTTTATAATCTTATTTCTAAAATGCTTATTCTCCGTAATCACCTCTAAAAGATAAATTCCCGGAGAAATATTTTCAGGAACTGCTAGTTGTATTAATTCTCCTTTTCCTCTTTTGATTTTATTAACTATCAGACTTCCTTTCAAATCAAATAATTTCACTTCAATTTTATCGTGAATAAAATCATCCATTTCAACAAATACATCTGATACAAATGGATTAGGATAAACTTTAATTTTCTGACTGCTTAATAACTCATTTACTGAACTTATATTTGAAAGTGTTTTAAATGCATTAATTCTACCACTTCCTAACTGACCTAAATATGTGGGATTAAGCAATTCAATATTGTCAGTACCGTTTAGTATTGCATTTTTGACTTGCTCACGAGTAAAATCCGGTCTGGCATCCATTACCAAAGCAGCTAATGCAGCAACATGTGGAGCGGCCATAGATGTTCCACTTAAAAACCCATAGCTATTACCTCCTTCCAGTAGGCTTGAATAGATTCCAACTCCGGGAGCCATTACATCTACAAAAGCTCCGTAATTAGAAAATGAAGCTTTCATATCATTTTGATCAGTTGCGCCTACAGCTATGACGTTAGGATAAGCTGCCGGATAAAAAGCCTGATTCGTATTGTCATTTCCTGCGGCTGCAATTAACAATGCTCCTGAATTATAGGCAGCATTTATCAAAGCTGCAGAAGTTAATGATCCATTTTCTGAACCAAAAGACATATTAATAATATCCGCTCCGGCCTGCATAGCATAAAAAACCCCGTCATAAGCATTTGGGAGACTTTTACCAAATGACTCATCAGGAGCACACTTTACAGCTATAATGCTGCTTGAATAACCTAAAGAAGCTATCCCTGTATTATTATTTGTAACTGCAGATGCAATGCCGGCTACATGCGTCCCGTGAACCCATGACGAAGTGTCTATACTCCCCGGTGGGGGATTCGGATTAGGGTTATTATCAGAAACATCATAGCCGTTTATGTCATCTGTATATCCATTGAAATCATTGTCAACCCCATTGGGAGAGGAAGACTCTCCCGGGTTTATCCAAATGTTGGATAATAAATCCTCATGACTTAATAAAACTCCATTATCTACTATGGCAATAGTAATATCCGGTGAGCCGGTAGATATTTGCCAGGCCAGTGGTGCATTAACTTTAAACAAATTCCACTGCGCTTCATCTAAATCATTCGGTACGACTTTAAAATTTATCTGATAATCAACGGCCCGCTCGGCATAATCTAAAACAGTTGACTGATTCAGTAGATTTAAAGCATTTACTATTTCTAAATTATTGGAATAAAAAACCCGGTAAATACTTCTCAAATTACTTTCTGATGAAGCTTCGAAAGGTTGATAAAAAGTATCAACTAATAAAAGATTAAAAGCATTACTTATAAATGCTTCTGAAGTATCTAAATTTTCATTTTGATGTTCTGCAACTTTAAGATACAAAACCCCATCCAAATATTGCGCCTTAGAATATAATCCGCTGAGAAAGATAAAGAGAAAATAAATTAAAAACTTTGCTTTCATAGGTTATATTATTAAAATCAAACTATTTACAAAGGTAGTAAGAAAAGTAATAATACACTGCTATTAATGAGCAGTTTACAATTTTATAAAAGTAGCGCTGCCGGATTGCAAAAATAAACCTGCAAGCTCATGAAGCAATATAAAACAAGGGCTTTAGCGGGGGGTTGCAAATTTAGAAACAGAAACCTCTTTATTTTCTATTGAAGTAATTTCCTGATAGTATAATCTTTGTGCATTGGCATCATAAACTTCAAGTTTCATAGGAAAGCCACTTATGTTGTTATTTTCAAGTAACATTAATAAGCCTCCTGAAGAAAAAACCACAGGTAAATTGATATCTTTTAACTCCTCAATATCAGCAATCCAACAGTTTGCAATAGCTTCGGAAGATTTAATTCTATAATTTTGTGCTTCTTTTCCGGCCATTTCTAAAGTTTTTCCGGTTTTTGAAATTTCAGCCAGCGCCCACCCACCATGCTCTGCATTAAGAGCGCTTAAAGGTATTCTTGTAATATTGGTTTCTCCCTCTACTTCTGAGACCATTATCATTTCGCTTTTACCCTCTTTAATAATCATTTTGTATGCATAGGCACCATCTTCCATTTGGCTATTGAAATACATGGCATGAGAGCCACCTTTAATGTACCATTCAACAGTTGCAATTTCATTTAATTCTTTATTCTCCATCTTAAGTTTTATAACTCCTTCAAAAGCAAACAATTGAACCGAAGCCATTAAAACACACCAAAAAGTTAAGATTGATTTTTTCATAAAATATTTTTTATTAGTTGCCAACTGTACCTTTAATAAAGGAAGTATTATAGTCATTATCCGGAATATTCAAAGGATTTCCATTTCGTTTGATTGCAAATCCACCATCACCTGCGGGAGGAATTGGTACCGGAATAGGAATATTTACATTAGATACAATAGGTACTGTTACAGGTCCTACAAATGGTATATTGATTACTGCTGAAGCTGATAAAGAAACCTGAAAAACGCCTTCTGTTCCCGGAGCACCGTAATTACCTCCATTTCCTCCAATTGCATTGGGGTTAATCGTTATACTAACCGGTCCTTGCTGAATATTAATTGGGAAATTAAGAATTCCCCCGGAACCGGGTACACCAAAAATTCCACCGGTTCCATCTATACCCGGAGAATAAAATTGAAAACCAACCAAAGTAGGTATATTGCCACCGGCACCGATACCGGCACCTCCTCCCCCACCGGAACCTATAATAGCACCGAAGAAAATCGGACCTAAAGGAAGGCCTATACTAAATGCCATAGAATTTCCTCCACCACCTCCGCCAAAAATATACCCGTTGTTTTGTAAAATAGTGTTTGCAGTCATATTAACGGCATCTCCACCACTAAAACCTTCTCCTGTTTGAGGTGGGCTGGCTACAGGGGCTGTTGCCGTTCCACCGTCGCCACCTTTTCCTATAATTTGTCCGTTATTAACCAAAGCCACTACTGAACCGGCTGCAAGATTACCATAGTTCAATGCCGGAGCAGAGGTAGTTGTACTTCCAACCGTAACTCCCTGCTGTATATTCAAATTTATACATACCGGATCCGATGGTGAAACATTTGGATATTGTTGAAAAAAGGCATTCGCCAAATTATAATTATTTACGTTATTGAAAACAGTAACATCAAAACAAGGCTCAATCGTAAGAGTGTATATAATCGTATTTATAGAAGGCCCACATAAAACTTCAATTATAATTGGATAAGTCCCTCCCGGTGTAAATGGTGTAGCAAAAAATGTTATTGTTGCAGAACCATTCGACTGTAAAGGATTAGGGTCTACTATATATGTTACTCCCGGAGGAATGTTTCCTGAAATAGATACTGCTGCCAATTGCTGACTTCCGGCAACCTGATTAACATTCAGCTCTGTTTGAACGGAATCAGCTATTGTTTGATCAATGGAGCCGGCTGTGTCAGTAAGAGATAAATTGAAATAACAGTCATCACAGTTTTGCTGATAAGAATTCAACCAGCAGACTCCGTTATAGACTTGTATAACACTATCCGTTGTATTGTAAATTATCAAACCATCAGCCGGATTAACAATATTGTCTCTCTGGGTAGTTGATAATCTGGGTGGTAAAAAGCCTTTATTATCTGACTCAACATGTAAAATAGCAGAGGAATCAGGAATCAAAATATTAACTCCTACCTGCTGACCAAAACTATTGGTACTGATAACTGAAAAAAGAATAATGAATAAAAATGCAGAAAATTTATTCAAAACTTTAAATGAGTATATTTTGCCCATGTAATAATTTAATTTACTTTAATCAAAAGTTTGTCTGAAAAGATAATTTTCTTTTTCAAGATAAGATGTAAAGTTAGGATATTTAATATTATTTTGAGAAAAAGTTTAAAAAATTATTCTCTTATTGCGTATTTTCACAAAAATTACTTTTATAAATTAATGTCATTTTTTACAATATATATCAAGAGGTTTTTCCTTCTAAACATAATGCTTTTTGCAAATGTTGTTTGCTCTCAGGTCGCTTTAGCACAACCTGCCTTAAGCAATTGGAACACAGCTATATCTATTCAGGGTGGTGCTTTTATATCAGTACATGGCGACATTCAGTTGGAAGACAATGGTTACTTCCAAAATCATGATACTATATATTTATGGGGAGACTGGATAAACAATGCCGGGAATACCGGTTTTTCAGGAATAGGAGAAGGAATAGTTGTTCTTTATGATGATACGCAAACAATCCGGGGTAATGATGTAACACATTTTTACGACCTGCAATGCACAGGAACCGGTGTTAAGTTCGCAGATTTAAATGTTCAGGTTGACGGGATGCTGGATTTAACGGACCGAGAATTAAATGTACAGCAATATGTTGTTACAGTTACTAATTTTATGACTAATGCTGTTAAATCGGATGCCGGTTTTGTAAGTGCCGTTGATTCGGGGGGATTAAGTCGATATATGGATAGGGACAGCATTTACTTTTTCCCTTTAGGAGCATCTCAGCCTTCGGTAAAAAAGAGACCTGTTGAAATAAGACCAAACGATAGCAATTTTAATAATTTCAGATTGAGAATGGCAAATGTACTGCCATCAGATGAAGGTTTTGATATTGAACTACGCGCACCTGATGTTTGTGAAGTTAACCCCAATTTTTATCATAGAATTTATCAAACAGACGGTAATAGCCCTGTAGATATACGCAAGTATTTCATCCCTTCCATAGATGGGAACTATTCAGATATTTTGCAATGGAGAGATCAACCGGTTTGGAACAAAACCACAACAGCTAATTTTGCGTTTAGTCCTGCTCCGGCTTATAGTAGCGTGCAAATTAATGCATGGAATAACTTTGGAGACTTCCCCTTTGCTCTGGGAAATGCAAGTCCTGAGTTATTGACAAATCTGGATGATATCATTTGTGACGGGGACACTGTTGAGTTATCTACCGAATCCGGATACCCTGTCTATGAATTTTATGTAAATGGTGAATTGGTTCATATAGGAACTGATGATTTTTTTAATGTTGGAGGTTTATCAGATGGCGACTCTCTTTGGGTTGTTGGTATAGACTCAAAATGTATTGCCTATTCTACTCCTGTTATTGCAAATGTTTATGATAATCCTTTAATTGAAACCTGGGGTGATACTACGATTTATCCGGGCTCAGATGTGCACTTATTTGCAAACGGAAACGGAATTGTTGACTGGACTCCTTCAAGTTCAATAGATTGTCCTTCCTGCTTTGAAGCCACTGCTGAAAATATTAATCAGTCAACCGTATTCTATGCAACAATTGAAGATATGTATGGGTGTCGTTCTACCGATTCAGTATTGGCAATTATTGACGAGTTTATCGACGTCACTGACATAATCTTTATTCCCAATGCCATCACACCAAATGATGATGGAATAAACGACTACTGGAATATCAGAAATTTACATTTATTTCCTGATAACGAAGTGATAATCTTAAATCGTTGGGGAGATGAGGTATACAGGTCAAAACCATACCTTAATAACTGGGAAGGGACATATAATGGCTTAGAATTGCCTGACGGAACTTATTACTTTATACTTAGAGTTAACGATATCAATCAGATTGTAAACGGCCCATTGACTATCTTAAGATAAGCTGAATGTTTTTCTGAATATTGAAAACAGTTTTCCTTAGCTTAACTATTTATTTTTTGATAAATACACCTTTGTAAAAAGGAAAAATAAAACTAAAATACTCTTCTTCCTGTAATTCAAAACCGGATTTTAAAATTGGGTTTTCTGCCGGGTTATCGATATGTTGGCCGGGTGCTAACTGCCTCCAAACAGGATTCAGTAAACTTTCCATCCATTTTAAATTTTTACTTTCTGCTTGAGTATGCTCCAGAATTATTAATCTGCCACCGGGCTTCAGCCACATATTTATATTCGAGAGGATTTCTTCAGAAGATGGTAAAGCAAACAATACAAAAGTTGAAACAACAGCATCAAATGAAGCATCCGGTATGGCTTTTTCTTTTATTAATTGACTAACTTCCTGAGAGAAAAAATCAATTTGTGCCTGAACATCTTTAGTCTCAGATTTTTGCTTTGCTTTTTTTAACAATTCCTCAGAAGGCTCACAAATACTTAAGGTTACTTCATCATTATAATGTATAAGATTTGCTCCATTACCAACCCCAATTTGTAAAACTCTACCTTTCAGGTCGCATAGCAAAGCTCTGCGCCTTTTTAAAAGTACTTTTTTTTCGACCGGATTCATCAGCCTGTCATAAGAAAACTGCAGAAGCTTATTCTTTAATATTCCGTTTTCCAAAGAAGTTTTCTTTACTGCCATCTACTTTTTGTTGTACATTAATAATAACCTTAAACGGCTAAATCTATTTTGCATACCAAAGTTAAAAAATATTTTTAATCAGGCGTTCATGCTAAAAATAGATTTATTCATGGTTTGGAATGGAGAAATAAAAAGTTGCTCCTATATTTGGCTTTCCTTCTGCCCAAACTTTCCCATTGTGCTTCTCTACTATCAACTTTACTATGGCCAAGCCCACCCCTGTGCCATCATATTCGCTCTGAACATGGAGTCGTTGGAAAAGATTAAACAACTTATTTACAAACTTCATATCAAAACCTGTTCCGTTATCATTCACCCTAAATACGATTTCCTCATTTTTTGTTTCAGTTTGAATACAAATTATTGGTTTATCTTTTTTTGAAGAATACTTTACCGCATTTGAAATTAAATTCACAAATACTTGTGTCAACATAAATTCATCACCGTAAACAGCGGGGAGCTTATCGATTTTAAATTGTACTTCTTTAGACCCGTTATATCTGTATTCACTGCAAATTCCATTTACAATTAAATTGGTGTTAACTAGATTTTTCTTAACCAGAGTCTTTCCAATTTTGAAAAAATTCAACAAGTTTTTAACAATATCCTGCATTTTTTCGGTGCTCTTCATAATATTGAAAAGGTAGATTTTGCCTTTTTCAGACAAAGTATCTTTGCTTTCCATTTGTAATAATTGGGCAAAACTGAAAATATTCCTTGCTGGCGCTTGTAAATCGTGTGAAACTGAGTAGGTAAATGCTTCCAGTTGTTGATTGGCTTCTGTGAGTTCATGCGTTCTTTTATTAACCCGCTCTTCTAATTCAATATTTAACTGACGCAGCTTTTCTTCACTTTTTTGAAGATTTCTTTCTGCTATCAATTTAGCAGTGATATCTGTTGCTAAAATCAAACTTGCTTGTTTTCCATCAAACTTAATTCTACTGTTTTTTATTTCTACATAAATTATATCGCCATTTTTCTTGACATGCCTTTGGACATCGTCATATTGACCTATTAATTGCTTATCATAATTATGTTTTTTTATTTCATCCGGCTTAGATTTATTGTCCGCTTCAATATCTGCTAGTGATTTTTCTAAAAATTCTTTTTTTGAATAACCATAGTGCTGAATAGCCGCATTATTTACACTTAATATTTCTGCTCCTGCCAAACTGCAAACCCACATAGGCAAAGGACTAAGATGAAACAAATTTCTATAGTTTTCTTCTGAACTTCTAAGCTGATTACTTGTTTTTAGCCTTTCTATACTGTATAAAATTGTCTTTTTTAAATAAGATGCATTTAGCTCATCTTTTAAAAGGTAGTCAGAAGCACCAAGTGAAAGCGTTTTTATTCCAAAACTTTTATCTTCAAATCCGGTTAAAACTATTACCGGAGCTATTCCGGCTAATTCAACTATTTCAATGACCAAGTCCTCTCCTTTGGCATCAGGTAGCGATAAATCTAAAAGAATTACGTCAAAACTAATTTCACCGGAAGTCAATTGCAATTTTGCACTTTTTAGAGTTGAGACATGAATGATTTCAGATGACATCATTTCTTCTTCCAGGTAATCTTTAATAAGAACAAAATCACCTTTATTGTCTTCAATTACAAGTATTTTAGAGTTTCGAAAGCTTGAAATCATTGAACTTTATTTAAATATAGTTTTAGTAAAAATTTAATAGGGTAATTTAGCAGTTCTCGACCAAAACAACTCAATTTTTTTAATCACATCAGCATAATCCTTTGGCGATTTAGGTTTAGAGATAAAGCAACTGGCATAGTTGAAATAAGCCAAATCTATATCTTTCTGATCAGTTGAATTCGAAAGAACAATTACCGGGATATGCCTTAGCTGCTGATTTGATTTTAATTGTTTCAAAATTTCAAGCCCTTTAAAATCAGAAGTAAAGCTATCTAAAACGATTAACTCCGGAATTTCTCTTGCTTCATAAGGCGGATTCCCTTTAATAAAATCCATTGCATCCCTTTCGTTTGTTATTACTTCAGATATATTAATGAAGGCACTGTTTTTAAATGATCCACTTTTATTGATGACCCCACCCTCATTGGATTCTATAAATAAAAGTTTTACAGCTCTACTCATAATTTCACATTAAAATACATATAAATAAAGTTATCCTTTCAAGTAAGTGAATTGCCGGCAAATCTCTTATTTATGGAAAACGTAAAGTTTGCGCCTTCCCCCTCTTTTGAATCCACTTTTATGTTACCTCCATAAAATTCAACAATTTTTTTACAAATTGCAAGACCCAAACCTGAACCTGAATATTCATCTGAACCATGTAATCGTTGAAATAAATCAAATATTTTTTCATGAAACTCAGGATCTATACCTATTCCATTGTCTCTTACAGAAAATAACCATTCATCTTTTGATTCTGAAACTGTAATTTTAATTTCAGGTGTTCGATTGTTAGCGGAATAATTTATTGCATTCCCAATCAAATTTTTAAACAATTGATATATAGATGTTTTTGAGGCGCTAATCACCGGTAAGGTATCTTTTGTAATTTTAATATTCTTTGCTTCTATAGAGTCCGCATAAATCTTTAAAACATTTTCGACTATTTCATTCAAATCTACTTTTTGTGGTTCTTCAGCAATTCGGCCTGTTCTGGAGTATTCCAATAAATCTAAAATCAGCTTACGCATATTTTTGGCTCCGCTTACGGCAAAATGTATATACCGACGGCCTTTTTCATCTAATTTATCGTTATACTTATCTTCGATTTTAGTTAAAAAACTGGTAACCATTCTTAATGGCTCCTGCAAATCATGAGAGGCAACATAGACGAATTGCTCCAGTTCTTTATTGGCATTTTCCAGTTCAAGAGCTTGTTCGTTTAAAGACTTGTTCAGGTTTATCAATTGCCTGCTTTTCTGTAATAAAGCATCCTCAGCTGTTTTTCTCGCTGTGATATCAATTCCGGCACATTGCATTTCAATGGGGTTGTTTTTTGAATCTGTAAAGCAAACAAAGTCCCAAAGTGTTGTTTTGACACCACCATCTTTTGCAGGTTTATCAATATCTACCTGAAATACTTTATTAGGTGTTTCAAAACACTTTTGAACAGTTTCTGCTACTCTTTCATGATGGTATGGCAAAATAGATTCCATGCAATTTATACCTAGCAAATTTTCATTATTATGTACCCATCCAAAATCTTCTTTAAACTTATCGTTGTAAAAGGTATAATTACCTTCTAAATCCGTTCTGAGTATATAATTTGTCTGAGAATCTATCACTCCTCTAAAGCGGGATTCACTTTTTCTCAATTCTTCTTCAGCCTTTTTTTGGTTAGTAATGTCCAAAACAGTTGAAATCATAAGGTTTTGCTCATAAAGAGGTATGTTTTTAGCCGTAATAATTTTCTTCTTTCCTTCCTTAGTTGTAATAGTTACACCTTCCCAGTTCATTCGCTCCAGATCCCTGCTCTTAATATCATCTAAAATTCTTTTTTTAATTTTATTCCTTTCTGCTTTATCGGGGTACACTTTTTCAAAAAAAGTATTTACATCTGACAGTTCCTCTTCCGGCCAACCATATATTTTACAGAAGTTTTTATTCATGAAAGTAGCTTTGCCGTCTTTTATATTGTTTACAGAGATACCAATAGGCAAGTTATGAATTGTAGTTTCTATAAATTTATTTCTTTCCGTTAGTGCTAATTCAGCTTTTTTCTTCTCCGTACCGTCTCTGGCAACACAGTACATTAATTTATCTTTTTTATGCCATTTTGCAGACCATATCATGGGTATCCGCTTACCATCTTTTCTTATATAAATGTTTTCAAAATTAGTGACATCATTGCCGGCCGTAACCTTTTCAGCTACAATTTTTGTTTTATCAATATCAGCCTGATCTATAAAATCCATATAATTTTTTCCGATTAATTCTTCAGGCTCATAACCCCATATAGCTAAAGTGGCAGCACTTACAGAGACAAATATACCGTCCCCATCAATGGTGCAAATCACATCGAGTGACTGATCCATTATATTCTTTAATTGACTATTCGTTTTTTCTACCTGATTAAGTGTAATTTTTTGATTCAGTTGCAAAATCAGGTTTTTAATGATTGCCTCAGTCATTAATTCTTCTTCTTCTTCTATAAATGAAGCATTTTGTTTTTTGCCTTTAGTTTGAGAAATTGATACCACTAATTCAACCCCATTAATGGTTTTTCCCTCTTTTGTAAGATTACTCTTTGCATGTTTAAAATTCTCTGATTTAAAATGTTCATTCCCATATTGAATAAACACCTCAGTCATCGCAGGGTTTTGAAAGCCTTCCGGCAAAATTTTTAACGCTTTTTCTAAAAGCTTTTTCTCTGATAATTTAGAGCTGTTTAATTGTGATATTTTATACAAGCAAGCTTGTTCCTTAACCCGCTCGTTAAGCTTGATAACTAAGTCTTTATTTTCTTTTTCAATCTTTTTTTGATTGGTAATATCAATCATCACTCCCCTGATAATAGTGGGTGTCCCATTTTCACTAACAACACTGACAATATCCTCCAACCAAACTACCTTTCCGGCTTTACTTATCATTCGGTATTCAAACTTATGGTCTAAGCCTTTTTTTACCTGAGCCATACAATATTCCAAAGCATAGGACTTATCTTCGGGGTGTATATGGTCCAGCCAAAAGGTTTTACTACTATACCATTCTTCCTGAGTATAACCTAAAATATCTTTTAACTGTGGACTTACATAACTAAAGGTGAAATCATCTGCTTTAGCTTCCCAGAAAATGCCATTTACCGAATTAATAATCGATTCAGTTTTAATTTTTGACTGCATTAAATCAAACTCCTGAGAATAAAAATGAGTAAGATCATTTATAGATACTACCGCTCCTATAATATTACCTGCATTGTTTTTTGCCGGAGTATACTTTAAATACAAATACCTTTCAGAGCCATCGGGAGATTTAACGGTTATATTCTCTTCTACTGGCCGGCCGGAAAATACTTTTTCAAATATTTTTTTTAAATCCGTTAACCTTTCCTTTGGCGTTAAATCTAATATTGAATCGCCTCTTTTTACCTGCCCGGAAAATAAGAGTTTAAATTGTTCTGAATCTCTTTTGTTTGTTGATACTACATTGAGGTTTTTGTTAATCAAAAACAAACTCTCTAAGCCACTTTCAAACATAAAGTTTGCCTCTGCCGTCGATTTAAATCCCCTTTCAGATAAATCAGGCAAAGAATGCATGAGGTATTCGCGCTTTTCATCGGTTTCAATTAGTGGGATTGTTACAGAATTAATATAATAAATATCCCTGTTAGCTGCTTGATCTCTTACTATTGAATATTCTCTTATATCGGATGTTATTGATTGATTAGATTTAAAACTTTCATTAAGCTCTGTAAAGACGTCGGATGCGTCAAAATCCTTTCCAAAACATGCCGTATTTACAACTACCTCAATAAAATCCTTATTATATACATCTTTTAACTCCAGACTAAAAGTATCTGCAAAAGATTTATTGATATCAATAACTACAAATTTTTCTTTTTGTTTCTTTAATAAGATGGCCGGATAAGGCAGTGAGTGAAAAATTTTATTTGAATTATTATGCATTTGGAGAAGTCGGTTTTAACTAGAAGTATTACCATATTCAATTAATATAATAAGTAGCTTATTGTTAATTAGTCTATTTAACATCAGATAAACAACAAGCTATATTATTTATCTGCTAATATAAGTGTTAAATAGTTTTAAAACAAAAAATGAATCTTAAATTAATTTGACAAAGAATGTCGTGGAAGGAAAGTCCTGTGAGAATAAAATGTGGTTCTGTTATTTCTGATATTGACCTTTATCGGACGGGAATTTACCTGACGGTCAATGTGAGTTTCAAAACTTAGAGTTTGTTCTCCTTCCGGTAAAGAAATTCTGGTATAATGAATTTTTGCCGGTAAGGTTTGCCAATTTCGGGTATCTGCTTTTTCTGTTACAGCATTTGCTATTGAAACGGCCAGTCCCAATCCGGGATTTACTTCTCGTGCTGCTATTTCAGTAATTTGTTTCAAAGCCAGTCGCAGTAAAGCGCTTCCCATTTCCCGTAAAAATCGATCATTCAAGCTTTTTTCAGCAATTGCATCTATGTTTTGAGCCAGCTCAAGTTCATAGCTTTGATTACCTGACCTTATCACTCCTCTGCTAAACGTTGAAGGTCTTGACTTAAGTTTTGGAAAAGCTACCCGTACAAATTGCAAATCTGTCAATTCAGCTTCCCTTTTGCTATCTCCAACATAAAAAGGAAAACTAAGATTAAATTCTTCATTTACAAAAGTAACATAACCTCCTTGTCCTCTCATAACTGTAAAGTTAATGCTCCATTCATCTTTTACAGGACCCAGTCCGTTGTCCCAAAACACAACCAACTCTCCCCCGTCAGTCGGTCGCTCATATTTCATATTAAACTGATTGCTGTAAAAGTTATAATCTTCCCGGAAACCGCTTCGGTGAGCAGCTCTCAGCAGGTCTTTTTTTAACTGTTTAGGCGCGCTCAAACCATAAAAGTTAGTATAATCTTCACTGTAAATATTATATGCATTTCTGTAAGCAATAAAGGCATCATTATACTCGCCGGCTGCATCATAAATTATTCCCATCAGATTATGACCAAAAGCATCTCTTTTGTAAACCATTTCTCTGCTATATGTGTCCTGCAACTCTAAAAGCTTTAAGTTCATCCTGCGAGCTTCTATCAGTGCTGCTTCATGATTATTGAGATGCAAAAAATTCAGTGCATTGTAATAATGAATCAGTACAATTTCATAATCTTCACCGGGATACGGTTTTACAGTTGGGTTTGAAACAGAGGCTAATATCTCTGCCCGCCAATTTCTCCTAAAATCTTCAGCAAAATAATCTGCCTTAGTAAAATATTCTACACTTTTGCTATACTCACCTTTTAAATGATACAACATTCCGGAGTTCAGATAATACAAAAGCTTTACACGCTTCCTTTTAGCCTTTTTGTTTTTTTGATGAACCTCCAGTGCCGATGTTATCTCTCCTTTTTCAAACTTTTCCTGAAATTCAAGATTACGTTGATAATAAGAGGCACATGAAATTGTAAAAAAAAGTAAAAGTAGAAAAACAAAGCTTTTTAAAACTGCCTGTGGGTTACAATATTTTTTATACATGGATGTAAAAACCATTTTACTCGTAAACGAATAGAAAAGAATTTGAAAAAAGTCCCGGCAAATAACCGGGACTTAAATATTAATTTTCAATAAACTTCTTAATCGCTTTTTCTCCTAACCAAACGATTTCATTAGTCTCGATATCCGTCATTGACAGATTTACCTGATAAGTAACTGTTTTTCTATTTCTGTAAGAATCAACTATAGAGTTAATCGTTCCTTGCATAATATAATCTGCACCTAATTCCTTTGCCCATCTGGCTGCTGAGGACTCCGATGCAAATTCTGTCTGATCGGCTCTTTCTTCTCTTAATTCGTCTCTCGCATCTCCACCTACCACTAAGCGAATTAATCCGGAATTAATAAATGAACGCTCAATATTTCTGATAAAAGTTTCCGAAGCAATATGCTCATGGCTTCTGTTTCTTACCAAACCGACAACAATTACAGGTTCTCTGTTATTTCTGGTCTCAAATCTGGTTCTCCAGGGACGGTTTAAAGCATCATTAACCATTTCCTCAGCTACTAATCTGCTATCTGTATCATTCCAACGACCACTTAAGTCAATCGTTTCTGATGGGTCAATACGTTCAACAGTTCTGGATGTAGAACAAGAGGCAAGGATAAATACCGCTGCTAAAAGGAAAGATGCTGAAAGTAAGTTCATTTTTTTCATTGGTTAAATTTTAAATTGAAAAATAGTAATGTAATGGTTTATTAAAATAACTTTTCTAAACGAATATATACATATCTGTCTCTAATGTAAAAACCGTACCAAAAATACGTTTTTTATAAAGAAAAAAAATACAGAAAAAGTATTGCTGTGATAAATGAAAACAATTTATCATTCTATCCCAATCATGAATAGACAAAAAAAGATTAATCCAGATAAGTTTCCAGCACCTTTAATACATATTTTTCCTGAAAAGTGCTGCCTGTCCAACGATATTTAACAATCCCGTTATCCAGCAATAAAATACCGGGAAAAGACCGCGCCCCATTTATCACAAAGATGTTATTCGAATTTACTTCATATAAAGGATATTCAATACCGGCCTCTTCCATCAGAGAAATAGTATAATCAGCTTCCCCGGAACTGATTACAAAAATAGACGGTAAGTCGTTGTTTTTGTCCATTAAAGCAATCTTATGCAAAGCAATTTTGCAAAATCTGCACCCTGCCAGTAATACAGGAACAATATACTGTCCACTTTCAATATCCGGCTTCTGACTTCCGAAAAAAGGGTAGTCAACAAGGATTTCATTTTTAAAAGCATAAGGCTCAAAATCTGAAATTTGCGGATTAAAAGAATGTGCATTCACCGGATTTAAAATAAAAGGCAGAACAAATGCAGGCAGTATAGCTGAAATTGATATCCATTTAATCAGTAAAGACTGAGGTTTAAAAGGGTGCTTTTTAATCAAAAGCACTAATAATGCAACTATGAGTATGTTTTTCGATAATGATACTAAAGGAGTTAATTGAAAATGTTCTCCCATACAGCCACAATTAGCCGTTAGTCCTTCAGTAAAGGCCAGGTAAATAATATAAATGGACAGAAATATTACTAAGCCAATTGAAAAAATCAGTGTCTTCTTCAATTGAAAAGAAGTAATCAGAAAAAATCCAACTAAAAACTCCAGTCCAATTAACAATCTGGCCAAAATAGTTGAGAAGGTTAAGCTGCTGATTCCGATTTCTACAAAAGAAAATTCAAAAAACTCTATGGGGTGTACTTTTAGCGACCCGGAAACTATAAAAAATACACCTAATAAGATTCTTAGTATGATGAAAGGCATTATTTATTTTTTAGTTTTCAATTGATAGGAAGGCCCCCATTTTAAATCCTCTGAATTTAGCATAGCAAAAACATCCCATAAGCTGCAGTAATTATCTCCGGGTCCAAAAAATGCTCTTGATGTATGCATAATTCGTCCTGATTTTTCCTTTTTAAAAACAGATATACCGGGATAGGAGTGATTTCCGGAAAAAAAACCAACGTCCTTTTTAAATGTATTTTCTTTAGAAGAAGCTATCTCAAAAGTCCACTTTCGCTTTTCGGCAAATTCACTCATTTCTTTATAGCTATCTGAGGAGACAACTACAAAACCGGCTCTGTCTTCAAAATAAGCAGTCATTCCATTCAGTCCATCGGCCCATAAAGTGCAATAAGCACAGGACTTTCCCATATTGTGAATAATAATGAGCTCATCCTTGTCTCCAAAAAGTTCACTTAATGCGACAGAGTCTCCATTCTTATTTATAAACAAATAATCTTTTACTTCCTGAAAAGGAACTTGCTTTCTCAAAGCACTTAACTCCTCCTTTTTCAGCATTATTTCTTTTTCAAGTACTTCGATTTTTTGATGAATAGCTAACTCTTTTTGCATAATTTAAAATTTTCATCAAAGTTAATTACAGTTTGAATAAAACAGTTTGGATAAAAAATATTTATGGTCTAATACAGAAAAAAGAGAAACATCTAATCCGGCACCTATATCACTTTACTCCTTTCTGAATACTACATATTTGACATGAATAGCAAATCAAGATGTGTAAAGTTCAGGTCAAACAAATTACCAATATGCTGATTCGTCAATCGTCCCCGGTAAACATAAACTCCATTTCTCAAATGCCTGTCAACCTGTAACATTTTCTCAAAACCACCGTATTCACTTGCTTTCATCAAAATATTCGGGCCTAAAATATTACTAAGTGCATAGCTGGCTGTCCGGCCAACTCTGGAAGGTATATTTGGAACACAATAGTGAACTACATCATATTTTTTAAAGGTTGGATTGTTATGTGAAGTCACATCTGACGTTTCAAAACAACCTCCCTGGTCTATACTTACATCAATAATTACAGAACCGGCTTTCATTTTTGAAACCATTTGCTCAGTTACCAGCATAGGGCTTCTGCCATGCTCAGAGTGGACAGCACCCACTACTACATCTGCATTTTTTATTTCTTCTGTTAACACTTCAGGCACTATGGTTGAAGTAGATATACGGCTGGCAATATTATTTTGCATCCGCATGAGCTTGTAGATATTATTATCAAAAACCCGAACTTCAGCCCCAAGTCCCAAGGCAGTTCTGGCAGCAAACTCGCCTACAACTCCGGCTCCAAGTATAACTACTTTTGCCGGTAAAACTCCGGAGATACCACCAAGCAAAACTCCTTTACCGTGAGGCTTACCACTTAAAATTTCTGCTGCTATCAACATTACAGAACTGCCCGCAATTTCACTCATAGAACGTACAAAAGGGAAAAACCCGGAATCATCCTTCACATATTCCAATGCCAAAGTGGTCACTTTTTTTTGCATTAACTTTAACACACACTCTTTTTTCAAAGTAGGAAGGTGTATCGGGGTAATCAGGATTTGATTCATCTTAAGATACTCGATGTCTTTCTCAGATGGCGGAGCAACTTTTAAAATCACTTCAGCCTCATAGACCTTCTCTTTGCTGAAAACTATTTCTCCCCCGGCTTCCATATACTCATTGTCATAGAAATGTGCCCCTTCTCCGGCTTTTGATTCAATAAGCACTCGGTGCCCGTTATTCACCAATAACTTTACGGCATCGGGGGTCAAAGAAATTCTACTTTCCTGAAAAGCAGTTTCTCTGGGAATCCCGATAAACAGGCTTTGCATATTTCTGCTCTTCAGTTTAGGCTTTTCCTGAACATCAATATTTTCTTTTTGTTGATTTTGAGGATCTGAGGGTTTTTCTTCAAACATGCTTAGTCAATTATTAATTTACGGCTGCCATTTGCGTTTACAAATATACTTATGTTTATACATTTTTCCGGTAAAATATCGGCGGCAATCTCCGGCCACTCAATAAGACATACCGTTTTATCTTCATCCCAATACTCTGTCAAACCAATTTCGTGTGCTTCATCTATATGCTTTAGTCTGTATAAATCCATGTGATAGGCTTTTCTAAAATCAGCATCATTCAATTTGTATTCGTTAACAATTGAGTACGTAGGACTGGAAAAGTCGGATTCCAGTTGAAAATTTATAAGAATCTCTTTAATAAGAGTGGTTTTTCCGGCTCCCAAGTCTCCTTTAAAAGTCATAAAAAAAGTATCTTTTAACATCTCAGACAGCAATTTTCCTACCTCCGGCAAATCTTGCTCGGTATAGTTTTCAAAAATTTTACTATTGCTTACGTTTTCCAAGACTTTTTCCTAAAGTTAATAAATTTTCTACAATCACTTTCGGTTTGTAAAAACAGAAAAAGGAACGACCATTTCTTCCAGTGATATTCCACCGTGTTGGAAAGTATCTTTAAAGAATTTCACGAAATGGTTGAAGTTGTTTGGGTATACAAAAAACAAATCTTCTTTGGCAAAAATAAAGGAAGAGCTCACATTTGTTTTAGGCAATTGAAACTCATGAGGATTACGGGTAAATAAAACATCCTTTTCATTAAACTGAAGGTTTTTACCTGTTTTGTACCGGATATTTGTTGTCGTATTTCTATCACCGACGCATTTTGAAGCTTGCTTCACCCGAATCGTACCGTGGTCAGTTGTAAATACTACTCTGCATGGATTTGAGGCGATTTTTTTCAAAGCATCCAATAATGGAGAGTATAAAAACCAGGATTTGGTAATTGAACGATAGGCTTTTTCATCACCGGCAAGTTCTTTTAATACCTCCATCTCAGTGCGGGCATGAGAAAGCATATCCACAAAATTATAGACTATTACATTAAGCTTATTATTTGAAAGGTTTTGAATATTATCTACTAAAGCTTTGCCGTTTTGGCTGTTTGTGACTTTTTGGTATGTCCATTTAATAGTGTCTGACAAATTGGATTTTAAAAAATTATTCAGCAGTTCTTTTTCATATAAATTCTTTCCGCCCTCTTCCTCATCGTTTTTCCAAAACTCAGGAAGACTTCTGTCAATCTCTAAAGGAGTCATACCGGCAAACATAGCATTTCTGGAATACTGAGTTGCCGTTGGCAGAAAGCTGTAAAACCCAATCTCACTTTCTTGCCTGAAGTATTGTTCCACTATCGGCTGTATCACTTTCCACTGATCATATCTTAGATTATCAATTAAAATCACATAGGTGGGCATATCATCCGACAATACCGGGAGCAAATGTTTTTTAAATAAATTATGGGAAAGCATGGGAGCCGAATCTTCAGATTGCATCCACTTTTTATAATTTCCGATGATAAACTTTCCAAACTCAACGTTTGCTTCTTGTTTTTGCATGGACAAAACTTCCTGCATTTCATCAGATTGTGTTTTGTCCAATTCTAATTCCCAATAGATTAGCTGCTTGTAAATATCAATCCATTCATCTGCATTCGGGTTATCCTGAATTTTCATAAATATCTTCTGAAACTCCTGTTGGTAGGCCATGTTAGTTTTTGCAGATACCAGTCGCTTATTATCGATAAGTTTTTTTAGTGTGAGCAGGATTTGGTTGGGGTTCACCGGTTTAATCAGATAGTCTGCAATTTGATTCCCTATTGCATCTTCCATTAAATCCTCGGCTTCATTTTTAGTAATCATCACAACCGGCAGAGAAGGCTTTATTTTCTTAATCTCGGCCAGTGTTTCCAGACCACTGAGACCGGGCATGGATTCATCGAGCAAAACTACATCTACCTTACCTTCTTTGCATATTTCAATAGCATCAGAGCCATTATTAATTCCCTGAACCTGATATCCTTTTTGTTCTAAAAATAAAATCTGTGGTTTCAGAAGGTCAATTTCATCATCTGCCCATAATATCTTTATTTCATTCATGTATTTTAGTTAAATTTTCATCGTTAAAGTAAAATCTTACAGGTTAAACGGCTTTTTAATTTTTATCGGTATATGAGTCTAAGCAATTTTAAGTGATTTCTTTCTATTAACCGAAAATATTGAGGGGAAAATAGGCGGGGTAGAAGACCCAAG
>REEL01000128.1 GCA_007695095.1 Chitinophagaceae bacterium
AAATCAGTTAGTACAAGTGAAGCCTCTTCACCAAAACAAACTTCCGTATTATTAGTAACTATCACACCCGGAGAACGATTTATACTTAATGTAAGCGTATCATTAAACGGGTTTCCGTCATCCTGTAAATTGGCTATAAAAGTAAACTCATATAAGCCTTCAAGTGACATGTCTAACACACTTGTTATCTCTATACTTAAAGTATCACCGACGACTAATGTCCCTGTATTTATAACTGTATTAAATGTTTGAGGAAGAATTCCATCAACAATTAATGTAATTTCTAAACTATCATCAGCAAAATTTAAATCCTGCAACCCCTGGTTAGAGACCAACACCTGAGCTATCTCAGTAGATGTATAACACTGATCCGGCAGAGGAGCTAAAATAGTTTCCAGAGCTATATCATTGTCCGGTGGTGTAAACTCATACGCTCCCGGATCCGGGTTCGCATCTCTGGTTTCTCCATCAATATCTAATGGTACAATTGAAGTTACAGCCGGGTCACCTATACCGTCTATTGCCGGATTCGTAGGAATGAAAATTCCATTTGCCGCATTTGCAAAAGAAGGATCTTCCTCTACACTATTTCCATCCTGGGTTGAAGCAGTTTGCCAAGAAGACAAATCAGCATAATTCGTTAATCCTAAACGACCTAATGTAATTTCAGATCCCGATCCTTCAATGTTAAAAACATTATTATCAGAAATAAATCCAGTTGTTGCCTGAGCAAACCAAAGCGCTCTGATAGTCCCTGTACCGGCATTTATAGCCTCAAATATATTGTTTTTAACCTCTATATTGTCGGCAGCAGTACTGTGATAGTATAAATAATTTGCCGAGGTTTTATTATCATCTACCAATGAAATGGTATTATGATAAATGTTTGTGAAATCCGATGCAAGATGTCTGATTACATAAGAAATAGATGATGGATTATCTATATTGTAAATTAAATTATTTGCAATCAAATTAGGGTTTGAAGCAATTGCAGAGGAAGCATTTA
This sequence comes from Chitinophagaceae bacterium, assembly GCA_007695095.1. Taxonomy (NCBI): domain Bacteria; kingdom Pseudomonadati; phylum Bacteroidota; class Chitinophagia; order Chitinophagales; family Chitinophagaceae; species Chitinophagaceae bacterium. The sequence goes on from REEL01000128.1 coordinate 1,007, forward strand.
TATAAATACCATAAAAAGTTGTACTAGGTGCCTCTTCATAGATATCATAAATCTTATTGCTATTTATTTCAAATTGGCTTGAGTTGCTGACTCTTATTCCATAATAGATAGCACTTACTGTTCTGGTTGGCCTGGTAACTTCATTACCAAAAATAAGATGTGCTGCTAACTGATCCGTGTAGATTCCATATGCATGAGCGTCCTGAAGGATATTATCTCTAATCACTATTCCCTGAGACTGTGCTAAACTCGAACCATTTAATCTAATATTATGATAACCACCGATAATTGTATTGCCTTCAATTAATAAATTATTGGCATTTTCACCATTCGAAGTTGCTAATGTATTTGAATTAGAAGCAATAATACCTCCTACATTACTAACTAATGTATTGGTCTTGTCCAACAGAATAATATTATTGGTTAAGTTTATTGAATCTGCATTGTTGGTCAAATGTATACCCCAACCAAAATCGCTGCTTAGAGCATGTATACCCAAATTATCTATAGTCAAATGTGAAGTTCCATCTAACTGAATTACATATCTGTCAGCTGAAACCTGATCCTCATAAGAGATAATAGACTCTTCCGGATTAGCACTTGTAAATGTTATAGTATTTGTTGAAGAAGCTCCGGGTATAGCAGGAATAATTATTTGTTCATTATAAGTAGCTGAATCCACATTTATAACCACAGGTCCTGAAACTCCGCAATTTACTAACTCCTCTACTGCTTCCGTAAATGAAATGAAGTCACCGTTGCCAAAAGCATTTATTGTATATGTTCCAGATAAAGGAGTTATACAAATAGTAGAGAAAGTTACCGGAGTAAAATTCCAATCTGACGTATCCGTAGCGCATATTACTCTCACATAAACATCATAATCAGCTAGGAAATCTAAAGCAGTAAGATTAAAAAACGTATCTGTGATGGCTGTAAAAGTAGCCGAGTCATTAAAAGTCTCGCCGGCATCTAATAATGCAACATCATAATTCACTGCTCCTGTTACCGGAGACCATACAGCTGTTGCTGAATTGGTAGATAAGTTGATGACAGCAATATTATCAGGTGTTATACATGCAGGAGCTTCTCTGATTTCAAAATCATCAATCGCAACATCACCATTGAAACTACTACCTTTTCTCACTCTGAATCGAACTTGAATAGTATCACCTACGTAATTATCCAAAATAATTTGGCTTGGGATATATGGAGCTGAACTGGATGTTTGTTGCTCTCCAACCAAAGTTTGTACAATATCCCAACCTGAACCGTTATTAATTGCCACACTAAAGGTATCAATATGATTACCATACATGTGGTAATAAAATCTTAATTCCGGAAGAGTAAGTGAAGTAAGGTCAATAGGCGGAGAAATAAAATCTGCTAAATCTCCCTCAGAACCATTTCCTGCTTCTGTAAATATATAGTTTCCACTACCTGTAGTGTTATCTCCTGAAGGACCTGTATTAATAGATCCTGTAGTACCTGTTCGAGTACCCCATGCAAAAACATTATTTTCAGAAGGGGTTCTAAACCAGCAACTATCTATTTCACTATTAATATTATTTGCACCGGTACCTGAAACCCAAATATTATCATCAAAAGTTTCAAGATAAGGAGCAGCAAATGGCGTACATATAGTTCTAAATCCAATTGGCCCAAGCCAATCAGAAGTATCACCTACTGCACATACCGATCTAATATAAAATTCATAATCTGTATTAGGGTCTAAGCCATCAACCGAAAATTCCGGTGTACCAAAAACATTAAAACGATCACCTAAGCCTAATGGAAAACCCTGAGGGCCTCCTTCAATCTGCCATTCTGTGGCCGGGCCTACTTCTGTCCAGCTACCTGACACATAATCAAAGGATAATTCTGTAATAGTTATATCTTCAGGCTCAAAACAAGTCGGAGATGGTTCAATAGTTAGAGTATAACCAACAGTCTGCGGAGCTGCCCATGTTGAAATAACAATATAATATGTATCACCACTATCTACAGGGAAAAAGTCAATTATTCTGTCTGCTGTTGTACTTGAAGCGACACCATCAAGACAGGCTGTACCTATATCTGCGCAGTCTGCATAAATAAAAATACCTGACCATGACCCTACAGGTGACATTGTAATATCAATATTGCCCGTAAAGTCTGCGGTATATGCATAAACAACATCATCACCATTTAAATAAGCACTAGTTGTTCCACAACCTGAAGAACCGGGTGAACCGCTGTAAACATCAAAATAATTCTCAGTATTATCAGTAGTTGTATATGGCAAAGAAGTAATCATAATTGGATTGCTGCAATCAGCACCCGGACCAAAAGTTTCAAAAGATGTCTGTGCCGGGCTTCCCAATTCTAAACCACAAATAGCTGCAACGAACGCATTATATACAACATTTGAATCAAGCCCTGACAATGCATAAAAATTGTCGGTAATGTTTAAAATAGTATCTAAATCACCGCTAGATGTATTTTCATATACCAAAACATAAAAATCTGCTCCCGGAACTGTATCCCAGTCAAATGTAACATCTGTTTGTCCTGTTTTGGTAGCCGTGAAATTTGAGGGGGTAAGGCAATTGGTACCAACTAACATCACGTTATCTATGGCCCACCACCAGCCCCAGGATCCAACATATTTCCACCTGAAGCGCACATCACTTTCTCCTTTTAAAGAAGTTACGTCAAAACTTGCAGTAATTGGATCCGGATATCCGGTACTGGATGTTCTGGTAACCAAGTTATTCCAGGTAACTCCCCCATCTGTTGAATAATCCAGAGAGCCTGAAGATGATACATGTCTGTAACTTTCGGAAAAAGTCAGAAATACTTCTGCAGAAGTAGAAGTACTAAGATCTATAGAAGGCGATATCAATGATGCATCCTGATTGTTGCCTGAACCATAGAAATCACTATCTAAAATAGCAAAAGAAGTATCAAAATCTGCTCCTACCAATGTTCTGTTTCCGGGATTGTCAAACATCCAGGTTTGACCGGTAGTTCCACCGTCATTAATATTTTGCCAATCAGCAATGCTATCGCTTGCTATAGGATTAGAAAAGTCTTCACTAAAATAAATATTTTGCGCAGACAAGCTAAATCCGGTTAAAAGCATAATGCAAAAAGTAAATACTTTAAGGGCTGCTTTCTTCTTAAGTAAGGTTTTCATGTTCATAATCATTTTTTTAATCTTGTAATTTCAAAATTAGAGTATTTTATTTTAAAAACAAATCTATTTCATATTTCTTTTTAGAATTTTAATACTTAGCCATTTAATGTGTTAGAAACTAATCACATGCATTAACTACTTACAGTCATATAAATAATAATAATTTGGAGCACAAAAACTAAAGCTGTCTCACTTACATTCTTATTTTGTACAAATATTTAATATTTATATAATTAATTAAATCAGATGTAAGAATTGGGGGAGTTTTCAACTTAGTTTAAATGCACTAACTTTTATCTGCCCTCCGGACATTAACCCAAAAGAGACAATTAGAAACTTAACGATATTAAAGTTTATACTAACCGTTCATAGAGATTAAAAACTCATTATTTGATTTTGTTCCACGCATCCTTTGGAGAAGGAAATTCATTGCTTCTTCGGCATTCATGTCAGCCAAATGGTTTCTGAGAATCCACATTCTTTGAAGTACATCTTTATCCAACAATAAGTCATCTCGTCTGGTACTGGAAGAAATTAAATCAATTGCAGGGTAAACACGCTTATTAGAAAGTTTTCTATCCAATTGAAGCTCCATATTACCTGTTCCCTTAAATTCTTCAAAAATCACTTCATCCATTCGGCTTCCGGTATCTATAAGAGCCGTAGCTAAAATAGTTAAAGAACCACCATTTTCAATATTACGGGCTGCTCCAAAGAATTGCTTAGGCTTATGTAATGCATTTGCTTCCACACCACCGGATAACACTTTCCCTGAAGGAGGTGCAACGGTATTATGTGCTCTGGCTAGACGGGTAATTGAATCCAGTAAAATAACTACATCATGACCACATTCAACCAGCCTTTTTGCTTTTTGTAAAACGATAGATGATACTTTTACGTGTCTGTCGGCAGGTTCATCAAAAGTACTGGCGACAACTTCAGCTCTTACGCTTCTTTGCATGTCAGTAACTTCCTCCGGTCTTTCATCAATTAACAAAATAATCAGATAAGCTTCCGGGTGATTTTTAGCAATTGAATTTGCTATATCTTTTAATAAATGCGTTTTACCGGTTTTTGGCTGGGCAACAATTAATCCTCTTTGACCTTTTCCTACCGGAGTAAATAAATCAATTATGCGGGTAGAATAATTATTATCGTCATCGCCCAGATTAAATTTTTCCATTGGAAAAAGAGGCGTTAGATAGTCAAATGGAACACGGTCACGTACATTCTTAGGATCCTGACCGTTTATTTTATCTACTTTTAATAAAGCAAAGTATTTTTCGCCTTCCTTTGGAGGTCTAATAGTTCCAAATACTGTATCTCCGGTTTTTAGCCCGAAAAGTTTAATTTGAGAAGGTGAAACATAAACATCATCCGGTGAACTTAGGTAATTGTAATCAGAAGACCTCAAAAAACCATAACCATCCGGCATCATTTCAAGAACTCCTTCCCCATCTATAACACCTTCGAGATCTAAATTAATAACGGGGTCTTTTTTTTGCTGGGGTCGCTCCTGCTTTGGAGCCTGCTTATGTTGAGGAGGCTGATTTTGTTGATTGTCGCTTCTTTCGTTTCTATTATCTTTATTTGACTGATGAGGTTGATTTTGCTGACCTTCACTTCGGGAATCTCTATCTCCCTTATTCGGCTGATTGCGATTTTCTCTTTTCGGTTGTTCCGGCTCTCTTTTTTCCTGTCTGTTAGAATCATCCCTCGATTGCTTCTCAGCTGATTTTTCAGAGAAATTCTTTTTCTCTTTATTAGGGTTAGCAGAAGCCTGTTGAGGGGTTTCTTTAAGCGGAGGTTTGTTATCTTCCTTCTTTGCAGGACGTCTGTTATCAGGTTGAGGCTTTGAATCTTCTTTTGGTAAGCGTGATCTTTTAGTTTGCTTTGGCTTTTCTGACTGAGAAGGTTTTGAAGAAGTTTTCGACTTTTCCTGTTCAGGTGCTGATTCAGGGTTTAAAGCCTGATGATCTAATATTTTATAGATTAGTTGTTGCTTGTTTAAGCGGCTGATGCCTTTAATCTCCATTTCTTCGGCAATTTCTTTTAAATCAGGCAATACCATTTCATTTAATCGCAAGATGTCATACATATATTAGAATGTTTTGTTTGTAGATATTTTATATTATTTGTGGGTGTACTTTGTTTAATAGCAGGCTTATTCAAAACCCTATTTCGTTTTTCAAAAAATTTAATGTAATTCAAATTTTAAGCTTACATTTATTCGTACATACTGCATAAAGCTGTTTTCATTGATATACTTTTCAGACTGAGATTAATTTTGGAGCAACTGTAAAGAGCTTACAGCATGTTTGTTGAATAGTACTTGACAAAAGTAAATGTTTTTTTTCAATCAAATGCTATCTTTGGAAAAAAATTTTATCAATGCTAACATTACAAAAAATAAGAGAAGAAAAAGAAGAGATAATAAAGGGTCTGAAAAAAAGAAATTTATCAGTAGAAAATACAATTAATCAGATCCTTAAGCTTGATGAAGAAAGAAGAAGTGCACAGCATGAACTGGATAGTATCTTGAATAATATCAAAACTCTTTCAAAAGAAATAGGTCAGTTATACGCTCAGGGTAAAGGAGAGGAAGCTGAGCAAAAGAAAACTGAAACTCAAAATAATAAAGAAACATCTAAAAGGATGCAGGAAAAAATGCAAAATGCCGAATCTCAAATTCAAGCATTGCTGATTGAAATACCCAATGTTCCTCATGAAGATGTTAAGGCAGGAAAATCTGCTGAGGAAAATGAAATTATAAAAGATCAAAAAGATTTACCGGTTCTACCTGAGTGGGCAAAGCCACACTGGGAGATAATGGAGAACTTAGATATTATGGACATGGCTGCAGGAACTAAAATAACCGGAGCCGGTTTTCCACTGTATAAAGGGAAAGGGGCAAAGTTACAAAGGTCTCTAATTCAGTTTTTTTTAGATAAAGCAACCGATGCCGGTTATCTTGAAGTTATTCCTCCATTATTAATAAATGAAGCTTCTGCTTATGCAACCGGGCAGCTACCGGACAAAGAAGGTCAGATGTATGAAATTCAAACCGAAAAGTTTTTTTTAATTCCTACTGCAGAGGTCCCAATTACAAATCTTTACAGAGATGCATTAGTTGATCCAAAAGAATTACCGGTAAAATTAGTCGGTTATACTCCCTGCTTCAGAAGAGAAGCAGGCTCATATGGAAAAGATGTGAGAGGCTTAAACAGGGTTCATCAATTTGATAAAGTAGAAATTGTGCAAATTCAAAAGCCGGAAAACTCTTATAAGGCTTTAAAAGAAATGATTGATTATGTCGAGTCTCTTTTAACGGAACTTAATATCCCATACAGAATAGTTAGACTTTGTGGCGGTGATATGGGTTTCACCGCTGCCATGACCTATGATTTTGAAATTTATGCCGCCGGACAAAAAAGGTGGCTTGAAGTTTCTTCAGTTTCGAATTTTGAAAGCTTTCAGAGTAACCGGTTAAAGTTGAGATATAAAGAGGAGGGTAAAACTAAACTTTTGCATACATTAAATGGTAGTGCATTGGCATTAGCCAGATTAATGGCAGTTATAATTGAAAACAATCAGACACAAGATGGCGTGAACATACCGGAGGTATTAAAGCCTTACACCAAATTTGATTCAATAACTTAGGACATATTATCCATAAGTCCCGGAGGTACTCCATCCGGAAAATATTGTTTAGCAAGATTTCCCATTTCAGCTTCGTAGATTTTAGTTACCTGCTCAAAAGCTTTATTGGTGGCAGACATGATAAGGTCTTCCAGTTCTTCTTTATCCCATTCATTAAGAGTTCCTCCAATTTCTACTGATTCTACACGCTGGTTACCTTTAACACTAACTTTTATCTGTCCTCCGGCTGATTCACCTGCTACAGATATATTACTCATTCTGCTTTTTAAAGCCTGCATTTCCTGTTGCATTTGCTGGATTTTTCCAAACATATCTCCAAACATATCTTTTGATTTTAATTTACTGACTAAACTTTATGAAATACCTCTGCAAAACTATAGATTTATTTATTAAGTTTTGATTAGAGATTGGAATTCATTTACAAATTAGCATTTAGCTTCAAAAAAAAAGCCGGAGTAAAATTTTCACCCCGGCTTTTAAAAATGGCATTAATCACAAATCATTAGCTGCAGCCCATGCTATTTCCACAATTCAAACACTTATAGCAAGTGCCGTTTCTTATAGTTATATGGCCACATACATTACAAGACGGAGCATCTCCCATCATACTGCTCATATAATCCTGAGTTGCAGATGTTCCTGAATTTTTATCATTCTCTTCCGGTTCGTTCCTTGAAAAAGTGATTTTTAAAGGCTCCTGATCAGAAGATTTATTGGAAATGCTGTTAGATTTCAGTTCTTTGGATGGTTTTGGTTTTACTACTTCCGATTCCTGCACTTTCTCAATTTCCGTCTGCACATGAACCAAATCCTTTCTGTCTAAATATTCATACCCCAACATACGGAAAACAAAATCAATTACTGAGGTTGTGGTTTTAATATTCGGGTGTCCCTGAACATTACCACTTGGTTCAAAACGTGTGAATGCAAATTTATTTACAAACTCTTCTAAAGGAACCCCATACTGCAAGCCTATAGAAACTGCTATTGCGAAACAATTTATAATCGAACGATAAGAGGCTCCCTCCTTATGCATATCAATAAAAATCTCTCCCAAAGTGCCGTCGCCGTAATCACCGGTTCTGACGAATACTGTATGATTATCTATCTTCACTTTTTGTGTAAAGCCTTTGCGTTTATTTGGTAACTTTTTACGTTCTACAATTTTAGAAAGCTCCCTTTTAAATGAAGTATCCGGTGATTCTATCATTTTATTTCTGGCAACCTCTAAAATCTGCTCAACGGTTAAAGTACTCAAGTCCAATGTTTCTTCAGATAAATTTATCTCTTCAGTATCAACTTTAGTTTTTGATTTCTTTTTATCTGATTTATTGGAAAGTGGCTGTGACATTTTACAACCGTCTCTGTAAAGTGCATTTGCTTTTAGTCCTAAGGACCATGAAAGTTCGTAACATTCCTTAATCTCATCAACATTAGCCTCGTTTGGCAAGTTAATGGTTTTAGAAATAGCACCTGAAATAAATGGTTGAACCTTGGCCATCATTTTTATATGGCCGTGAGGGTGTATATATCTAACTCCCTTTCTTCCGTTTCTGTTAGCGCAGTCAAATACCGGCAAATGCTCATCTTTCAGCTCCGGAGCTCCTTCAATAGTCATGGTTCCGCAAACATAATCATTTGCCTCTTCTATCTCGTCATCGCTGAATCCCAACTCATTTAGAAGAGAAAAGTCAGCCTGCATAAAATCTTCATCTAAAAAGCCCATTCTTCTCATGGTAGCGTCGCCCAAAGTGAATCTGTTAAATACAAAACCAAGTTCGAAAGTAGAAGGCAGTTGAGTTTCGATTTTCTCTAACTCTTCTTCAGTAAAGCCTTTTGCTCGAAGTGTTTCGTAATTAATATGTGGAGCACCTTCCAGTGTTGAGTGGCCTTTGGCATATTTTACTATTCTGTCTATTTCCTTTTCAGAATAACCCAGATTTCTCAATGCCTGTGGTATAGATTGATTAATTATCTTAAAGTAGCCTCCACCTGAAAGCTTCTTAAATTTCACTAATGCAAAGTCGGGCTCCACGCCTGTCGTATCACAATCCATAACAAGACCAATAGTACCTGTTGGAGCAATTACTGTAGTTTGAGCATTTCTATAACCATACTTTTCACCTAATTGAATTGCTGCATCCCATGAATTAGTGGCTGCTTCCAGAAGATAATCCGGACAAAACTCAGGATCTATACCCTGCGGTTTCGTTTCAAGACCTTCATAGGCATCATGTGCGTTATATGCTGCAAAGCGATGATTACGCATTACTCTCAGCATGCTTTTTTTATTGTTCTTATATCTTGGAAAAGGCCCTAAATGAGCGGCCATTTCAGCTGAAGTAGCATATGATGTTCCGGTCATTATTGCACTTACAGCCCCTGCTATTGTACGACCTTTTTCACTATCATAAGGAATTCCGCTAACCATAAGCATTGAGCCGAGATTTGCAAATCCAAGACCCAGTGTACGGTAATCGTATGATCTTTGCGCTACTTCTTTAGAAGGGAACTGAGCCATTAATACTGAAATTTCAAGTACTATTGTCCAAATTCTGCAAGTATGCTTAAATCCCTCTACGTCGAAATGCGTTTTCTCAACATCAAAAAGTTTTCTCAAATTAATTGAAGCCAGATTACATGCGGTATTATCCAGGAACATGTATTCTGAGCATGGGTTTGATGCCCTGATGGGGCCATCTTCCGGACAAGTATGCCATTCATTGATGGTTGTGTCATATTGCACTCCCGGGTCTGCACAACGCCATGCAGCATACGCAATTTGATCCCAAAGCTTTTGAGAATCTACTTTATCAATTACGGAGCCATCTGTTCTGGCTGTTAATTCCCAGTCTTTCTTCTCTTCCAATGCTTTGAAAAAGCTATTAGGTATTCTTACTGAATTATTTGAATTCTGGCCTGAAACTGTTTTGTAGGCTTCCCCTTCATAATCTGAAGGATACCCTGCTTCAATTAAGGCTGCTACTTTTTCTTCTTCTTTCACTTTCCAGTTGACAAACTCAACAATTTCCGGATGGTCTAAATCCAGGCAAACCATTTTTGCTGCCCGGCGAGTTGTACCGCCTGATTTTATAGCACCTGCTGCTCTGTCACCAATTTTTAAAAAGGACATAAGCCCGGATGAATAACCTCCGCCTGAAAGTTTTTCATTTTCTCCTCTTATATTAGAGAAATTTGTTCCCACACCTGAACCATATTTGAAAATTCTGGCTTCACGAACCCATAGATTCATTATCCCGCCTTCATTTACTAAATCGTCATCTACAGACAAAATAAAGCAAGCGTGAGGTTGTGGACGTTCATAAGCAGACGTGCTTTTTTCCAGTTTACCGGTATCAGGATTTACAAAATAGTGCCCCTGAGGTTTACCGGTAATTCCATACGTTGAATACAAACCTGTATTAAACCACTGAGGAGAATTGGGTGCAGCATATTGACCCATTATAGTATATACTAATTCATCATAAAAGATTTCTGCGTCCTTATTAGAAGCAAAGTAATTATATTTATTACCCCACTCTTTCCAGCAGTCTGCCAAACGATGTGCCACCTGTTTAATAGAATTTTCAGAACCAAGCGATCCGTCTTTTTGCGGAACTCCGGCTTTTCGAAAATATTTCTGTGCAAGTATATCAGTTGCTACTTGTGACCAGGTTTTGGGAACTTCTACATTATTCATTTCAAAGACAGTTTCCCCGTTAGGGTTTCGGATAACTGATGCACGCATATCATACTCAAATAAGTCATATACGGATTTGCCTTCTTTAGTAAAATACCTACTGACGTTAAGGCCTTTTTTTGTTGTTTTAGAATTTTTCATAAAATGTGTTTTAGGGTGTATCAAAGACAGAAAACAAACTTACCTCTATATTCAGATTATTCCAACTCAATTTTTCCACAAGATTTTGTTTATAACTCAATCTATTGATTTGCATACAGATATGCATTGTTACATTTATGCCTCTGTCCATATCTTTGTGCCTTCGGTGCAGTTTTTACATATATCGATTTCCGATCTACTTTTCCACAATTTCGCCCTGAATTGTTTATAATTTTCATTTTTCCAGATAGTTTGAAAATTATTTTCAGTAATATTTCCCATTGTATGAGATGCATCTTTATCAAAACAACAAGGTATTACTCTTCCATCCCATGTAAAAACACATGCATGCCATAATTTCCAACAATTATTGTCTAATTTATTCTTCAATTGGTAGGTTCCGTCCGGCATTTTTCTATAGCGTGAATATTTTTCGTTAGCAGGTATCAAAGGATGCCCATTCTGATAGTTATATATCTGAGCTGTTTTAAATTTCACTTCATCTACACCGTTTTCTTTTCCTAATTTTTTTACTTCCTCTATCTGATGTTCGTTAGGTCCTACTACTAAAAACTGAAAGATCACATAGGGTTTCTTGCTTTTTAATTTTTTCTTCCAGTAAATTAGATTGCGGGTACCTTGCAGTACCTTATCCAACTTTCCGCCAATTCTGTAGGATGAGTAAGTATCCTGAGAGGTTCCATCAATAGAAATAATCAATCTGTCCAATCCGGATTCAACCGTTTTTTTAGCATTTTCTGCATTTAAAAAATGTGCGTTAGTAGATGTTGCTGTATAGATACCGGCTTTATCTGCCTGTTTGACCATGTCCAGAAATGCCGGATTCAAATAGGGTTCCCCTTGAAAATAAAAGGTAAGATACCATGCATGGGATTTACTTTCTTCAATAATTTTATCAAAAACATCCCGCTGAAGCATACCGGTTGGTCTGGTAAATGCACGTAAGCCACTTGGACATTCCGGGCATCTTAAGTTGCAGGAGGTAGTCGGTTCAATTGCAATACTAAAAGGTAAACCGGACATTAAAGGTTTTCTTAGCAGTTTTGAAATATGGTATGATATATAAATTTTAAGTACGTTACTTATTTTCTTAAAACTTGATTTCCTTAAAAAATTTTTGAAATCATTAAACTTAGCTTTCATATTTTGGCATTTTCTTCCACTCATCAAGCATCACTTCTTCTTTTAAAGCATTTTTTAACATCTTTAAGTATTCCTCACGGCTGACGCCCACTGCTCCAAGACTTTTTAAATGGGGACTGTAAAGTTGGCAATCTATATAATCATAACCTAATTTTCTAAGAATTCTTGTCATATAAGCAAAAGCTACTTTTGATGCATCTGTTTGCAGATGAAACATCGACTCGCCTGAGAAAAACTTACCTACTGAAACACCGAATAAACCACCCACTAATTTATTTTCTACATATACTTCTAAGCTGTGAGCACGGCCTATTTCATGTAAGTCTATAAAAACCTTTTTAAATCTGGGAGATAACCATGTTCCATTTTGTGATTTTCGCGGTATATCAGCACAGTGAAAAAGCACTTTATCAAAATGCCGGTTTACAGACATCTGAAACTTATTCTTGTTCAAAGTACGTTTTAAGCTTTTTGAAAAAGGTTCTGTTTCTGTTGTTAAATCAAAAACCATTCTTACAGGCGGACAATACCAATAAAAAGCACTGTCAATTTCAAACCAGGGGAAAAAGCCTGCTGAATATCCCTTAAGCATCAAATCTATATCGAGATTTGGAGAAATACCCGCCAGGCCCTCTTCATCTGTATTAAAAGGATTAGGAAATGGTTTGTTGTTTAATATTAACTGCATGTATCGACTTTAATAATGCTATTTATAAACTACCATAAAGGTATCATTAGTTTCAAAATAGAGCTATTTAATCTAAATTTAATGATAAATATTTAAATATCATATAAAATTTCTATTCTCAATTGAGTCAGGATTATTTTTTTAGGTAATAAAATACACCCGGCAGTGAAGCAGTGTTATATTCTTCTTATTTTTGAGACTAAACGAATAAAATGATATTAATTACAGGAGCAGCCGGATTTATAGGTAGTTACCTGAGTGGGTTTTTGAATCGGCAGGGACATAAAGACATAATATTATGTGATGATTTCAAAGTAATCGGCAAAAAGTCAAATTGGCAACATAAATCTTATTTAGAGTTGGTTCAACGCGACTTACTATTTGAATACATTCAAAAAAATCATGCTGATATAGATGTTATATATCACCTGGGCGCCCGTACAGATACGGCAGAAAAAAATAAAGAAGTTTTTGATAAACTGAATTTAAATTTTTCAAAAAAGCTATGGGATTTATGTGTTAAACATCAAATTCCTCTGATATATGCTTCCTCTGCTGCCACATATGGAAATGGAGAATATAGTTATTCAGATGAGCATTCATTGATACCGAAATTAAAACCTCTCAATCCATACGGAGAAAGCAAACAGGATTTTGACAATTGGGTTTTGAGCCAAAAGAACTTGCCTCCCTTTTGGGCAGGTTTAAAATTTTTCAATGTTTACGGCCCAAATGAATATCATAAAGGTCGTATGGCATCAGTCATTTTTCATGCTTTTCATCAAATTCAACAAGAGGGGAAATTAAAACTTTTCCGCTCACATAAAGATAATTTTGCAGACGGAGAACAAAAAAGAGACTTTATCTATGTAAAAGATATAGCAGAAATATGTTACTTCCTCTATAAAAACCGGCTGCAAAGTGGTATATACAACGCAGGAAGCGGAAAAGCAAGAAGCTTTTTAGATCTGGCCAATGCTGTTTTTTCATCGATGAATATCAAAGCTAATATTGAATTTATTGATATTCCGGCCGATATAAGAGACACTTACCAATATTTTACTGAAGCTGATATGTCAAAGCTTTTAAAAAACAATTACCCAAAATCATTCACTTCTCTGGAAGATGGGGTACATGAATATGTGAATGCATATCTTATAAATAAAACGACTTTTTAAAAAAGAGTTCTGTTTATTAAAGTTGAAGATAGAAAATACAATTCCAGGCAAAACATACGTTAAAAGTTTTAATAAAACATATTTTGAATGTCAATCCGGTTTAAAAATTTCTTATCAATAATTTTGCTCAGTATATTTTTGATTTTTAGTACTTCATGCAGCAAAAAAAACTGCATTGAAAATCCGAAAGATGATTGTCTTTGTCCGATGATATATGATCCGGTTTGCGGTTGCAATCAAAAAACATACGGAAACAGTTGTGAGGCAGGTTGTGCCGGTATAACGGACTTTACTAAAGGTGAATGTGATTAAAAATCAGTTATATTGGACAGGCAACTTATTCTTCACACTCACGAATTATCTTAAACTTTTTAGTGATTGGTTCAATATTTTCATAAATCACCTGCCAGGCATCTGAACCATGTTGCAGATAAAGTGAAAGGAATGCTTCTTTACGCTCCATTAATGAACCTGAGGGGAAAAGTTTTTCCTTAATATTTTCAACTTGATTGACCAATGTTTCATTGTGTCTCTTTTCTGCACGAATAATTTTGCTTTCCAGATTCTTAAAACTATTAATTGATTTAGTTTTTTCAGATTCAACCGATTTTTCCAGATTTTTATCAATTTGCAAGGCTTTTTTCAAAACTTCATTATAAAGTTGGCTCAACCCTTCAATTTCAGTGTTTAAATTAAGTTCATTGGCAGATTTTTCCAAAATTTTACTTTTGACAATTTTATCTGTAGAGCGAAATAAATCTAAATCATCTATTTTCAGTTTATGCAATTTATTATTTCTGTATTTATCTATCCATAATAAACTAGCTCGGGGCATTAATACAGGGAAGCCGGCATTTGCAGCGTCAAATATTTCTTTCAATTCAAGCCAATAAGCTATTTCAGAGGGGCCGCCTATAAAAACGGCATCCGGTAAAACTGTTGACTGGTATAATGGTCTTAGAAAAACATTGGGGCTGAATTTTTCCGGAAATTCTCTGAGAACTTCCAGCCATTCTTCTTCATTTTTTTCAATTTTATCATCTACAGCCTCTATTATTGAAGATGTCTTGCCTTCTCTGCTAAGTCTTTGACGTTTACCATTTTCAAAATAAAAAAGGTTAATATCTCTGGGTTTTGCCTGAATTTTATGGTTTGCCGGCCAGTTTTTCAGACTTTTTAAAACACATTTCTGTGAAAAAGAATCCTTAATTTCCTTTTCCCAAATTGGTACCATTAAGGATTTTAAACTTTTATTATCCGGCCTCAAAATAACCAAGCCTAAATGAGCAAAAAAATGATGTATCCATTTGAAAGTAAACTTTCCAAATGTCTTACTTTCAGCATGAGTTTTGTCAAAAATTCCCAGAACTTTTTCAGCCTCAGGGCTTCCTTCAATTATGCCTGAAAGTTGATTTCTTAATTCCTCAAAACCCTTTAATGAAAGTCGACCGACAGGTCCTTCGGCTTCGCGCTCCCATTTTACACGCTTACCATATAGATCTACTCCCGAAATTTCTTCAAAATCGTGGTCTTCACTACCCATTACATAAACCGGAACATAAGTGTAGCCGAATGATTTTTCATTTAATGTGTCGGCTAATTTCACCGCATGAATTATTTTCAATGCTACATACAAGGGTCCTCCTAAAACTACCGGCTGGTGAGCAGCAGTAATTGTTAAGGTTTTCTCACTCTTAAGTTTTTCAAGGTTTTGCTGTAGTTTTTCCGGACAATTTACAGACTTATATTGGGCGTTTAGAACTTCATTCAATATCTTTCGGGAGATATATTTTGAAAGTGTATTCTCAGATGCCTGCCGAATACCATCAAAATCCGCATTAAACGAAGTAAACTTTTTCCAGATTTCTTCTTTAGCCAGATAGCTGATCAGGGTATTTGAGAAGGAATTTGTATCACTAAAGTTTATGTCGGACGGTTTGAATTTCATGGTTTATAGAGTTTATTGTTGCGGCAACAGATAAAAAAATAAATAGTTGCAACTATCACCAATATTAATAAATTCACTGAAATCAGAAATTTATTTTGTCAGGGGCACAGCGTACAAGTCAAATTCACCTGCATTAGTAATTTCAACGTCTACAAAAGAACCCGGAGACAAATACTCGTTTTCTGCAGTAATTAAAACTTCATTATCCACTTCCGGAGAATCTATTGCTGTTCGTCCTACAAAATAACCGGACTCTTTTTTATCAATTAAGACTTTTACGACTTTGCCAATAAAGTCAGTGTTCTTTTTAAAAGAAATCTCCTGTTGAATTTCCATTAAATCTGCACAACGCTGCTGTTTTACTTCATGAGGGACATCGTCTTTAAGATGATCTCCTGCAAATGTATTTTCCTCATGAGAATAAGCGAACACCCCTAATCTGTCAAATTTCTGTTCTTTCACAAAATCTTTCAACTCTTCAAAATCAGCTTCTGTTTCACCGGGAAATCCAACCAGCATAGTTGTTCTGATAGCTATGCCCGGCACTTTTTCTCTGGCTGTTCTTAATAGAGCTTCAATTTCCTCTTTGGTAATCTGCCTTTTCATGTTATTTAAAACATTATTTGAAATATGTTGCAAAGGCATATCGAGGTAATTACAAACTTTTGGGCTTTCATTCATCGCGTCAAAAATTTCTACCGGAAATTTTGAGGGATAAGCATAATGTAACTTAATCCATTCTATACCTTCTACTTCAGATAAAGCTAAGAGCAATTCATTAAGCGCTCTTTTCTTATATATATCAAGTCCGTAATAGGTTAATTCCTGAGCAATCAACATCAACTCCACGACTCCTTTAGCTGCAAGCTTTTTAGCTTCGTTTACCAATTCTTCAATAGGTTTGGAAATATGTTTTCCTCTCATTAAAGGTATGGCACAAAATGCGCAAGTCCGGTTACAGCCCTCTGAAATCTTCAGGTAGGCATAATGTGCCGGTGAGGTAAGTAGTCTTTCGCCAACCAATTCGTGCTTGTAGTCGGCTTTAAATTGCTTTAGCAGCCGAGGTAATTCTCTAGTGCCGAAATAAGCGTCAACTTCCGGAATTTCTTTTTCAAGGTCGCTTTTATATCTTTGAGATAAACAGCCCGTTACGTAAACTTTATCTACCAGACCTTTCACTTTTGCATCGGCATATTGGAGTATAGTACTTACAGACTCTTCTTTTGCATTATCAATAAAACCACAAGTGTTTATGATTACAATTCGTCTTTCATTTTCATTATCTTCATGAGCCACATCAACGTCAGCAGCTTTTAGCTGTGCCATTAAGACTTCGGAATCAACAAGATTTTTAGAACAACCTAAAGTAATTACATTTACTTTATTTCGTCCTTTGGGTTTCGTCTTCAATATAAATTAATTTTTAAACAGAGAATCAACAAAAGCTTCGGGGTTAAATACCTGCAGGTCTTCTACCTTTTCTCCTACTCCTATAAATTTAACCGGAATTTTAAACTGATCGGCAATACCAATTACAACTCCGCCTTTAGCAGTTCCGTCCAGTTTAGTTAACGCAATTGCAGTTACCTTAGTTGCTTTAGTAAATTGCTTAGCCTGTTCAATTGCATTTTGCCCTGTTGAAGCATCCAGTACAAGCATCACTTCATGCGGACCATCGGGTATAATTTTTTCAACCACCCTTCTTATTTTGGTCAGCTCATTCATGAGATTTACCTTGTTATGAAGTCGACCGGCAGTATCAATAATCGCCACATCAAAATCTTCTTTTTGTGCTCTTTCAGCCGTTTCATAGGCTACTGCTGCCGGGTCGGCTCCCATAGTTTTCATTACAATCGGGACATCCACTCTCTTAGACCAAACCTCTAATTGCTCAATAGCCGCAGCTCTAAAAGTATCAGCGGCTCCCAGTAAAACTTTTTTACCGTTATTTTTAAATTGGTTAGACAATTTTCCGATGGTCGTTGTTTTTCCAACACCATTAACTCCAACTACAAGTATTACGTAGGGCTTGGGGGCGCCGGCAGGAAAATAGTCAGCTGAAATAGGCTGATGATTTTCGGTAAGCAGCTTGGTAACTTCTTCCTTTAAAATGATGTTGAGTTCATCCACACCCAAATATTTATCTTTGGCAACCCGTGCTTCAATTCTATCTATAATTTTGATGGTTGTATCTATGCCTACATCTGAGGCAATCAATATTTCTTCCAAATTATCCAGTACATCTTCATCTACTTTAGACTTACCGGCAACTGCTTTAGTAAGTTTGGAAAAAAAACTGCTTTTTGTCTTTTCTAAACCCTTATCGAGCTTTTCCTTTTTTTCTTTTGAGAAAAAGTCAAATAATCCCATAATAATACATTTATTAACTTAATGATTGAGGAAAACAAAAAAAGCTTCTCTTGAAAAAAGAGAAGCTCCATAGTTTATTTACCTATCCAAAAAAGGGTATTTAAGATAAAGATTCTTTAACATTATCCTTATGAACAATCTTGGATTTGAAAGAATATGAGCCGGATTTACTCTTAACGGCACGTATTACTTTAACCATATCTTTACTTCCCGCAACACGGTCAGTTCTAGCGTTTTTACTTACTTTAGCCATAATTATTTAATTTCTTTGTGAATAGTATACTTCTTTAAAACCGGATTATACTTTTTAAGTTCCAATCTTTCCGGATGATTTTTCTTGTTCTTTGTTGATATATAGCGAGAAGTTCCCGACATACCTGAATCTTTATGCTCTGTGCACTCAAGTATAATTTGTTGCCTTCCACCTTTTGATTTCTTTGCCATGGCCTGTTGATTTAATTGTTACTTTATAGAAATTTTACCTTCTTTCTCGAGTTTTTTAAGATAGTTATAGATGCCATACTTATCAATCGTACGCATAGTCTTAGTACAAATCTTAAGGGTTATATACTCATCTAATTCCGGAATGAAATACGTCTTTTTTTGAAGGTTCGGATAAAACCTTCTTTTAGACTTCACATTGGAATGCGAAACCTTATGCCCAACCAAGGGTCTTTTACCGGATAAATCACATATTCTTGACATCTTAATACTTTTTTTTCAATAAGGACTGCAAAGTTCGATAAAAATATTTATTCAAACAAGCTTTTTTAGATTTTATTCTAAGCCTTTTGTGATTTCAAATTCGGTTCTTCTATTAAGCTGATGTTCGGCCTCAGAACAAGGCACACCTTCTGCACAATCATTCACCAATTTTCTTTCTCCAAAACCCCGGAAGGTCAGCCTTTCTCTATCGATACCCTTTTTAATCAGATAATCCACCGCTGATCGTGCTCTGTTATTTGATAATACCATGTTATAGGCGTCAGTACCCCGGCTGTCGGTGTGAGATTGCAACTCAATATGAATTTCAGGGTATTCCTTTAAAATCTCAACAAGTTTATCTAATACCAAAGCTGCATCCGGTCGGATATTATATCTGTCAAAATCATAGTAAATGTTTCTCAGCTGAAAAACTTCGCCGGCTATCAATCGACCCATACTTATAACTTTCTGTAAGTTTGTTGAAGTATCAATATCTACAGTAGAAATCGTTAGCTCATCATCAGCTGTATAGCCACTTTTACGGGTTGTAATTTCATATTCTTTATCCGCTTTAAGCCTGAATGAAACTATACCTTCTTCGCCTGTTAATTTTTCAACTATATCACCGGTTTCTTTATTAATAAGATTCACCAGGACAGAATCTATCGGCAATTCAGTTAAACGGTTTAAAACTAAAATTTCAATATAAATTTCTATTAGTTTATTGAAGCGATAAATGTCATCGTCTCCTTTTCCACCCTGCCTGTTTGAAGAAAAATATCCCCACTTTTTGTCTTCGCTTTTTATAATTCCAAAGTCATCACCGGAAGAATTTATCGGTGGTCCCAGATTTGTCACCTCCCAACTTCCATCACCATTTGGAACTGCTCTGTATATATCCAGTCCGCCCAAACCTACTCTACCATCTGATGCAAAATACAATGTTCCGTCAGGATGAATAAAAGGAAATACCTCATCGCCTTCTGTATTTAAACTTTCACCCAAATTTTCAGGCTCTCCCCATTCTCCATCTTCATTTTTATGAACCACGTATAAATCTCCCCCTCCAAAACCACCCGGCATGTCAGATGAAAAATACATAGTTTTACCGTCTTCTGTTAAAGTAGGATGCGCTGTTGAATATTCCACATCACCAAAAACAGGCCCCTGCACTTCCCACTTTCCATCTTTCAGGATAGCGTGAAAAACTTCGAGTTTCATAATTCCTTCCTGACTGACTCTGGTACGTCTGCCCTGATAAAAATTACGAGTGAAATACATTTCAGTATAATCTTTTGTAAATGTTAAAGGCCCTTCATGATAGCGCTGATTCACTTCACCTGTCAATAATTCCGGTTCTGAATACCCTCCCTCTCTAAGTCTTCTTGTTAAATATAAATCTAAAAAAGCCTGATCAGTCCAGCTATCAGCTCTTCTCTTTGAAGGAGTCGGTGCTCTTGATGACGGAAAAACCAGACCATTTTCTTGATAAAATGCCGGACTAAACTCGGCAGATTCTGTATTTATACCAATATTTTCAACCTCGAAACCTATGGAATCACTAATTAAATCTAAAATCTCTCCCATACCATCGTAGAGTCGCTGCCCCCTTGTGTCTTCGGGATTTAAATCTGCGTATCTACCGTAATAAATCCGTGCCTTTTCATAATTCTGATTAGAGCGCAAGGCCTGTGCATAATGAAAGTAATAAATGGGTTCAATATTTTCAAACTGAATAGCCTTTGCATACCATTTCTCTGCATTTTCAGGATCGTTAGTTAAACGGTAGCTATCTCCTAAACGCTTTACAGCGCGCTCATTTGAGGGATCGTTTTCTAACACAGTCTGATAACGCTCTATAGCACTGCTAAACCTAAACTTTTCAAAATCCCTGTCAGCCCTTCGCATTACCCTGTTTTGAGAAAAACTTTCGAGTACCGGGACTGTAATTAAAATTAATAGTAAAATCTTAATAAAAATCAACTTAGACATATAAATTCTATTTTGGGTATAAAAACCATTTTGACAAAATTATAACAAAAAAGACTAATTTAAGCCCCTATTACATTTTTTTGAATAACTTCCTTATACGTAACAAATTTACAGCGGTTACTTAGGGAAACATAAAACTGATACGTAATTTCTTTGTTACCTTTGTGAATCAAGTAATAGCATGAATAAAAACACAAATAATCATCCCCAATTTGACCCTGATAATCTGGAGGGTGCTTTCGGACATTTATCAAACAAAGATATAAAAACAAGAGACAGAATCTTTAGTCTTTTTAACAGTAAATTTTTAGTAAAATTTGGAACTTCAGCAGTCTATAAAGCTTCCAGGCTAGGGCTTCCCGTATCATTCTTTGTACCTAAAAAACTGTATCGTTTGTTTGTTGGAGGTGAAAATTTAAAGCAATGTGCCCCTTTGGTAATTAGGCTGCAAAAAGATAAAGTATTTACTATTTTGGATTATGCAGTTGAAGCAAAATCAGGTGAAAGAGAATATGATAAAACTTTAAATGAGAATTTAGATGCCCTGGCCTTCGGGAAAAAATACCCGGGACTTAAAGTAATTAGTGCTAAAATAAGTGGTCTTGCAGAGAATGCTCTTTTAGAATCTATTCAAAAAGGTGAAGATCTTACTGAAAATCAAAAAGATAAACTCAAAAAAGTAAGACAAAGACTGGATAAGCTGGCTCTATCCGCCTCCGAAAACAATACCGGCATTTTTTTTGATGCAGAAGAAAGCTGGGTTCAGAATCCAATGGATATGCTGGTTGATGAGTTGATGGAAAAGTATAATAAAGAGAAAGTTGTGGTATTCAATACTTATCAACTATACCGAAAGGACAGACTTGATTTTTTGAAAAAATCATTTCAAAATGCGAAGGAAAAAAACTTTCTGCTGGGAGCTAAAATTGTCCGTGGAGCCTATATAGAGAAAGAAAATGAACGCGCTATAAAAATGGGCTATCCATCACCTATTCATCAAAGCAAGTCTGATACAGATAATGACTACGATGCTGCAATAGACTTTTGTCTCCAAAACTTAAAAGATATTTCCGTTTGTGTAGCAACTCACAATGAAAATAGCTGTAAACTGGCATTAGACTTAGCTCAAAAATATAATATTGACCTTAATCATCCTCATTTGTTCTTCTCACAGCTCTTTGGTATGGGAGATCATCTAACTTACAATTTGGCAAATGCCGGCTGTAATGCAACTAAATACATACCCTACGGGCCCATAAAAGAGGCTATTCCTTATTTAATGAGACGAATACAGGAAAATTCTTCTGTAGAAGGTCAAATGGGACGTGAATTAGGATTATTAAAAAAGGAAATTAAACGAAGAAATATTTAACTTTTATCTTTAATAAACTTTCTCAACAAAACAGGTACGATAAACAAATCGGCTATAAATGCTATTGCCAATGTGATGCTGATTAAAAGTCCGACTTTAAAAGTGCTGTCATAGTCAGAAGTTGTCAAAACCATAAATCCCATAAATAAAATAATAGTTGTTAATCCAACGGCTTTCCCGGTCACCCTCATCATGTTTTGAACTGCTCTGTGGACAGGCATTCCGCTTGCTAAGTTTAATTTAAACCGACTCAAAAAGTGGATAGTATCATCCACGGCAATTCCAAAAGCAATAGCAAAAATGATGGAAGTTGGAGCATCTAATACCACACCTGCAAATCCCATAAAAGCAGCTGTAAGTATTAAAGGAAAAACATTAGGAATCAATGATATCAATACCATTTTAAAACTTCTGAATAAAAAAGCCATCAACACGCTTACAACCAGAAAAGCTAAACCAAGACCGGAGAGCAAACTTTTTATGAGATATTGATTATTATTATCAAAAAGCACCCCATTACCGGTAAACCTGTATGACAGCAGCTCTATATCAATGTTTTCGTTAAACCAATTGTCAAATTGCTGCATAAGCTCCTTTGCTTTATAAGAACCTACATCCTCCATTTTTCCGCTTAATCGGGCAATATCCCTGTCTTTTGTCTGAACAACTCCCAGCCCTTTAGGAAAATTAGCCGCTAATCGTTTATATCTTTCAAAGGTATTTTCGTCGCCGGGTAAATGAAAAAAACTGTTTCTGTCCCCATTATGGGCTCTGTGCAAGCTTTTATAAATATCTACCGGTGAGATAATCCCCGAAAAGTCCGGATGAGCCCTTAAATAACGGGTAACCTTCTCGATTTCAAGAGCCGTTCTATAATCATCTGTTTTTTTACCCTCTGCCGGTATTAAAGCCAGTTCAAGCGGTCGAAAACCTCCCAATTTTTCTTCATAAAACTCAAAATCATCTGTAATACGCTCATTAGCCGGTAAATCGCTTTTTAATCTCGCATCCGTAGATATAGTACTTATACCGTAAAAGCCAATAAGCAATAATATTAAACCTACTCCCAGTATTTTCTTTTCATGACTTATGGATATTCCATTCACTCTGAGTGCTAAAGCTTCCAGTCTGCGAATCAATCGCCACCTGCTTTTCATTTTTTTGTCATTTAACAGCAGCAGACAGGATGTTGAAAAAGTTATAGTAACCAAAAAAGCTATAAAAACACCCAATGCCGCCAATAAACCAAAATTACGAATGGGTTCAATCTGGGAAGATTGAAGAGATAAAAAACCTATAGATGTGGTAATACTGGTCAGCAATAATGCAGTTCCAATTTCTTTTAAAATCCTTTTTACAATTACTTTTCTGTCATCACCTTTATAAACTCCGTCGGTGTATGCAGAAAGTATGTGCACCATATCAGACATTCCTACAATAAGCATGATTATTGGGAAAAGGGTGCTCATAAAATCCAACGGAACTCTGAAAAACCCAAGAATTCCCATAAAAATCACTAATGCAATAATTACTGAGGTGAATGCTATAATTGTTAGTCGAATACTTCGGAAAATCAAGTAGAGTGCCAGCAAAACAATAACTGCAGAAATCAAAATATACTTTTGCATCTCTTCCAGTTGTTTTCTCACAAAAACAGTTTGAATATTAGCTCTGCCGGCTACGTGCCATTTTAGATGAGGGGCTTTTTTTTCTAATAAAGCAAACAAGCTGTCGTTCAGGTTTTCTGCTTGCTCCTGGGTTAAAAATTGCTCTGTTTCCAACACAATATTTAAGGTTGTTGCGTCTTCAGAGATTAGTTTTCCGTTAACAATCGGGTCTCCAGCAATTTTTAAACTATCTGATGAATAGCGTTCCGGCCGGTCTATATTTAATGCTGATATAGACGTTAATCCTAAAGGAGTTTGCAGTGGTCGTTGAATCGTATGAAGGCTAATTACACTTAAGACATGCGGTAATGTTTTTAACTCTTCTGTAATTAATTTCGTTTCCTGCAGAAATTCCTGATTATAAAGCCCTTCTTCGCGGTTGAAAGCTACAAAAAGTACATTATCATCCGGTTCAAATTGTTCTCTGAAATCTCTATAAAAAGCATAGTCAGTATCTGTTGACGGAAAAAAGGCTTCGAAATCATAAACAACATTTATCCGTAAAGCATAAAACCCAGCTACGACACTAATCAGTAAATAAATAAAAACAATCCACTTCCGCCCTTTGTATATAAGCATATAAAGTATTCGACTTCTTAATCGATTTTAAGATTTGAGTAAAATAAATTTTTGTAAAACTACATTAGTTAACTATTTCTACGCCTGAATGTTCTTAAATTTGCAAATAGATTTTGGAAAATTTACAAAACATAAAACAGCTGCTCGAAAAGAGTGACCACTGGCAACAAACTGCAAAGCTTTTGACCGGTAGCGACTCGAATGCCTGTTACTTCAAAAATCTGTTTCCCTCAGCATCAGCCTTTTTTACCGGAATTTTTGTTGAAAAGTTAAACAGGGTGCATGTTTTCGTACTTCCGGAAAAGGAAGAAGCAGCTTATTTTTTCAATGATTTAAAAGCGATAGTTGAAAAAGATATTTGTTTTTTTCTGCCGGATTCTTTCAAAAGACCCGGGCAATTCCTGCAGGTAGATAAGGAAAATGTTGTGTTGCGAACAGAAACTATTCATAAGCTTTTAGACAGAAAAGAAAACCAACCACTGTGTCTGGTAACCTATTCAGAAGCATTCTTTGAAAAAACCATACAGCAAAATACCTATTCAAAGTTTAAAATTGAAATTGACAAACACAAAACCTTGGACAGTGATCATTTACTGGAGCAACTGGGTAATTTTGGTTTTGAAATAGTTGATTTTGTTTACGAACCCGGACAGGCCAGCATGCGGGGTGGAATCATCGACATTTTTTCTTATGCAAATGATTACCCCTACCGAATTGAATTATTTGGAGATGAAGTTGAGTCTATAAGAGTTTTTGATCCCGGCACCCAACTTTCTGTAAAATCACTGCAATCCCTTTCAATAGTTCCGGACATTCAAGAAAAAAGTACGGCGCAGGAAAAAATAGCACTGCCTGATATTTTCCCAAATGACACTATAGTCTGGTTAAAAGATTGGGATCTGATTAATGAACGTATAAAAAATGCTTTTGAACGTTTTCATGAAGAGGTATTATCACAGGAGGGCAAGCACAAAGAAGACAAACATCACTTTTTCAGAAATGCTGTTTTTCACAATTTTGAAAATATAGTTTCCCTGATAAGCAAGCTTGAACAATTCAAAATTATAGAGTTTGGAGCTAAGGCACACTTTAATACTTCTCATGAAGTAGACTTTAAAATTGAACCTCAGCCCGGATTTAATAAAAACTTTGACTTACTAATTGAAGATTTAAAAAAAAGAAAGTCGGCCGGCTATGAGATCTATCTTTTCTGTGAAAACAAAAGACAAATTGAGCGATTTTATGCCATATTTGAAGACTTAAAAGCTGATATCATTTTTCATCCTATTCCTTTTGCTATTCACAAGGGCTTCATTCATCATGGCTTAAAAATATGCTGCTATACAGACCATGAAATTTTCCAGCGCTTCCACAAACACAATATAAAACGAGGTTTTGACAAAAACAAAGCCTTATTATTAAAGACCATAAAAGAGTTGCAACCGGGAGATTATGTAACTCATATTGATCATGGTGTGGGTGTTTTTTCCGGCTTACAAAAAATAGATGTTAACGGCAAAATGCAAGAAGCCGTAAGAATAACTTACAAAGACAATGATTTACTTTTTGTAAATATTAACTCCCTGCATAAAATTGCTAAATTCAGCAGCAAGGAAGGGACGAAACCAAAAATAAATAAATTAGGGTCCGATGCCTGGGATAAAGTAAAGCGAAAAGCAAAAAAACGCATTCAGGATATCGCTCAGGAATTAATTAAACTTTACGCAAAAAGAAGAGCTTCAAAAGGATATTCCTTTTCAAAAGACACCTATCTTCAAAATGAACTGGAAGCTAGTTTTATATATGAAGACACCCCTGATCAGGAAAAATCGACAGAGGATATAAAGAAAGATATGGAAGCAAGCTATCCAATGGACCGGTTAATTTGCGGAGATGTCGGATTCGGAAAAACTGAACTGGCTGTCAGAGCTGCTTTTAAAGCTGTAACGGATAGCAAACAGGTTGCTATATTGGTTCCGACAACCATTTTAAGTATGCAGCACTATAAAACATTTAAAGAGCGATTATCGGAATTTCCCTGTAACATCAGTTATTTAAACCGGTTTAGGTCAGCTAAAGAGAAAAGTGAAATTTTAAATAAAGTTAAAGAAGGGCAAGTTGACATATTAATTGGAACGCATGCTATTCTGAGCAAAAAAATTGATTTCAAAGACCTCGGCTTACTTATTATTGATGAAGAGCAAAAGTTTGGTGTAAAAGCTAAGGAAAGACTTCGTCAACTCAAGTTTCAGGTAGACACACTTACCTTAACAGCTACCCCTATTCCGAGAACCTTACAATTTTCTCTGATGGGTGCCAGAGATTTGTCAGTGATTCAGACTCCCCCGCCTAATCGTCAACCGGTAGAAACACAGTTACATGTTTTCAGTGAAGATGTTATTCGGGATGCAATAACTCATGAGGTTTATCGTGGCGGGCAGGTATTTTTTGTACACAATCGGGTAAAAGATATACAAGAAGTTGCTGCAATGCTTAAAAAGCTCTGTCCTGATGTGGATTTTGCCGTTGCACACGGGCAATTAGATGGTGACAAACTGGAAAAAGTGATGCTTGACTTTATGGATCATAAATTTGATGTGCTTGTCTCAACAAATATTGTAGAATCCGGTCTGGATATTCCCAATGCAAATACGATTATAATAAATAATGCACATTGGTTTGGATTAAGTGATTTGCACCAGTTGAGAGGTCGGGTGGGGCGCTCTAACAGAAAAGCATTTTGTTACTTATTTTCTCCTCCGGTTTCGGGATTACCCACAGATTCCAGAAAACGCCTACAGACTATTGAACAATACTCTGAATTAGGCAGTGGCATGAATATTTCCATGAGAGACCTTGACATAAGAGGCGCCGGAAATATACTGGGTGGTGAGCAAAGTGGGTTTATTTCTGAAATTGGTTTTGATATGTATCAAAAAATTCTGGATGAAGCAATAGACGAACTAAAAGAAAAAGAATTCAAAGAGCTATATGCCGAAGAACTGAAAAATAAGAAAGTTTTTGCAAGAGATTGTCAGATTGATACCGATCTTGAAATAATGATACCCGACAGCTATATTCCAAATATCAATGAAAGGCTGAGTATTTATACTCAAATAAATAGCTTGAAAGACCGGGAAGCAATGAATAAAATGATGGAAACACTGGAAGATAGATTCGGACGCTTACCGGAAATGGTTAAAGAAATTTTCAAAGCTGTTGAACTCAGAAGGGAAGCCAAAGAATTAGGTTTTGAAAGATTAAGTATAAAAAACAAAAAGCTAAAAGCCTGGTTTGTTGAAAATCAAGATTCATATTTTTATCAGAGTGAAATTTTTGGAAATATATTGCAATGGGTTCAGCAAAATGCAGCAAATTGTACCTTAAAACAAACTAGTCAACATCTTATACTAAGTTACCAACCTGTTCAAAACATAAATCACTGTTTACAAATACTCAGAAAAATGAAAGATGATGTGTTAACAGAAAAAATCAGTTGATTCTGATTTTTTTGTGAAGTTTGCTGAGGTCTCTATATTTTTACATAAAACAGCATATATGTCAACATCTTCATTTGAAATCAACGTTTACGGAAAAGTACAGGGCGTCTTTTTTCGCGCTTACACTTTAGAAACAGCCGAAAAACTATCTTTAAAAGGCTTTGTCAAAAACATGAATGACGGCAGTGTTTATATATTCGTACAAGGTAAATTATCAAAGATTGAGGAGTTGATTGAATGGTGTAAAAAGGGCTCTCCAAATGCTGAAGTAAGTAATGTAATATCTAATGAGGTTAAATCTTCTGAACAATTTACCGATTTTACTATCAGACACTAATTTGTTATAGAATCTAACAAGCTTAACAAGTATTTTTACATCTGCCAACACTTTTTTTATTTAATAGCTGTATTCATTTGTACACATAGCTATCAGGCTAAAATTTCTTTTTTACGCCCACATTTTAATATGTTGGCTTTCAAACTTTAAAACTTATTATTTTATTTTCTATAAAAAAGAAAGCGGACATAACTTCACCACAACTTTAATAAATTTACTATTTTAGTATAAATATATTTTATCTATGAGTGATATCTATTCTTATTTTTCCATTTTAAATTCTATAAAAGATGCTTTAATAGTTCGAGACCTCGCAGGAACTATTCGTTTTTCCAATAAATCAGCTGACCGTTTATTTGGGCATAAAGCCGGAAGTCTGTCCGGTAAAAATATTGAAATTTTAATCCCTGAATCAAAAATTAATGAAGAAAAAAGATTAGTTGAAAGTATATTATGGGGTGAAGATATAGACAATTACGAAACTGTATATATTGGTGCAAAGAAAAAAATAATAAATGTATCTGTCAGTCTTTCCCCATTTAAAGATGAAGTTGGTAAAATTTTAGGCATTACGACAGTACTAAGAAATATTGGTGACAAGATTAAAGACGAGGAGAAGTTTCAGTCATTGCTTGAATCAGCACCTGATGCAATGGTGATAGTTAATAAGTTTGGTCAAATGGTATTTGTAAATACACAAACAGAAAAAATGTTTGGTTATGTCCGTTCAGAATTGTTGGGCAAGGAGGTGGAAAGTCTAATACCCAAACGATTTACAAATAAACATGGAGGACATAGAAAAAACTTTTTTAAGAGTCCAAAGGTAAGGGAAATGGGTGCCGGCCTCGAATTATTCGGAATGCGAAAAGATGGCTCTGAGTTTCCGGTTGAAATAAGTTTAAGTCCACTTAAATTAGAAAATGGAGTATTTGTGTCGGCAGCAATCCGGGATATAACTTTCAGAAAAAAAATCGAAGCCAAATTTAAAGGGCTGTTGGAATCGGCACCTGATGCTATGGTAATAGTAAATAAAAAAGGAGAAATTCAGTTGGTAAACGCACAAACTGAAAAGCTTTTTGACTATAAACGGGAAGAAATTATTGGAAAAAAGGTTGAAATTTTAATTCCTGAAAGATTTAGTAAGGTACACCCTACCCACAGAAAACTTTTTTTTACAGAACCACATACACGTGCAATGGGAGCAGGACTGGAACTTTACGGAAAAAAGAAAGACGGTACTGAATTTCCGGTTGAAATAAGCTTAAGTCCTATTGAAACAGAAGACGGGCTGCTGGTTTCATCTGCCATAAGAGATATAACTGACCAAAGAAATGCAGCAATTGCTCTAAAAGATTATGCTGACAAACTGGAAATTTCAAACAGAGAACTCGAACAGTTCGCTTATGTAGCTTCTCATGATTTGCAGGAGCCTTTACGCAGTATAACCAATTATGTACGTTTACTGGAAATTAATACTAAAGAAAGTCTCCGGGAAGAAACTATACATTTTCTGAAAGTAATTACAAATTCTGCTGAAAGGATGAAAGTGCTTATCCGGGAATTATTAAATTTTTCCAGAATAGGCAGAGACAGGACTGTAACTGAAGTAGACTGTAATTTACTTTTAAAAGAAGTTCTTTCTGATATGCACTACATGATAGAAAACAGCGGGGCAAAAATAAAAGCTGAAAAACTGCCGGTTCTAAATGCAAATGAAATTGAAATAAAGCAATTATTTCAAAACCTAATCAGTAATGCCATTAAATTCAAAAAAAGCGATACTGTTCCCGAAATTCATATTGAGTCTAAAGAAAGTGAAGATTTGTATGAGTTTTCGGTGAAAGACAACGGTATTGGAATAAAAGAAGAACATATGCATAAGCTGTTTTTTATTTTCCAAAGATTACACAACGAAAAAGAATTTCCGGGAACAGGAATAGGCTTAGCAACTTGCAAAAAAATTGTTGAATTAAATGAAGGTAAAATATGGATAAAATCTGAACCCGGTAAAGGTTCTGTTTTTTGTTTTACTTTTCCAAAATAAATTAAAATAAAAAAATATATGAAAGAACTCAACTGTATTTTATTAATAGATGATAACCCTGATGACAACTTTTATCACACCTATGTCATTAATGAAGCTAAAGCTGCGAAACAAGTAAAAGCTGCGCTTACCGGTGAAGAAGCACTTGTCTATTTTGAAAAAACTGAAACAGATCCTGAAAACTATCCCTATCCTGATTTAGTATTTCTTGATATTAATATGCCCGGGATGAATGGTTTTGAGTTTCTCGAAGTAGCCAAAGAAAGAAAAATTATTACTGAGACAAAGCCTGTTGTAGTAATTATGCTATCCAGTTCATTAAATCCTTTTGATGAAACTAAAACAAAAAAAGATTTTTTTAATGAAGTGAAGGAATTTCAAAACAAACCCCTTACTATAGAAATGCTTGAAGAGATAATGAACAAATATTTTTAAAATTCTTTTAAGAGGGTTTTAATTTTTTGTAGTATAGCCGGAAAATAACATTAAAGATGACAACCTTATCCGCAGATGAAGCCATAAAAAAGATACAATCCGGACAACGCGTATTCGTTCAGGGAAGCGCAGCAACTCCATTACATTTACTTAAATCTCTGGAAAAAAGAGCAGAAGAGTTGAATAGCGTAGAATTGGTAAACATCAGTATGTTAGGTGATATTGGAATTAATAAACCTGAATATTCAAAAAGCTTTTATTTTAACTCGCTATTTGTCTCGGCTCCTATCAGGAAAAATGTAAATGAATCAAATGGTGATTACATACCGGTATTTCTCAGTGAAATTCATTTGCTTTTTGACAGGAATGTTTTACCGCTCGATGTCGCATTAATTCATGTATCTCCTCCTGATCATCATGGTTATTGTTCATTGGGTGTTTCTGTTGATATTACGCGTTCAGCGCTCAGAAATGCCAAACATGTAATTGCTCAGGTCAATCCTCAAATGCCCCGCACTCATGGCGATGGAATGATTCATGTGAGCAGGATAGATACTTTTGTGGAAGTTGACGAAGCACTACCTGAAGTAAATTACAGTGATGCTGTTACAGATTGTGAACGGACGATTGGCAAAAATGTAGCTTCATTAATAGATGATTATGCAACACTGCAAATGGGTATTGGCACGATTCCCGATGCTGTTCTAGACTGCCTTAGCGGTCATAAAGAAATTGGTATCCATACAGAAATGTTTTCAGACGGTGTAGTTGACCTGATGCAAAAAGGTGTGATTACTAATAAATACAAGAAGAAACACCGCAACAAAACAGCCACTGCATTTGCTATTGGCACAAGAAAATTATACGATTTTGTAGATGATAATCCGGCTTTTTCTTTTTTAGAAGCCGGTTATGTAAATGACGGAAAAGTCATACGCTCAAATCCAAATGTAGTAGCAATTAACAGCGCCATAGAAATTGATATTACCGGACAAGTTTGTGCCGATTCAATTGGAACTAAACAATATTCCGGAGTTGGCGGACAAATGGATTTTATTCGCGGGGCAGCCCTTTCTGAAAACGGAAAACCAATTATTGCTATGAGTTCTACTACGGGAAAAGGCATTTCAAAAATTACACCTTTCTTGAAACAGGGAGCAGGTGTGGTCACTACCCGTTCACATGTACACTATGTTGTTACAGAATATGGAATTGCCAATCTATTTGGAAAAAACCTGAGTCAGCGGGCGAAAGAACTTATCCGGATTGCTCACCCTGACCACCGGGAAGAGTTGGAAAAAGCGGCTTTCGAAAGATTTAAGTAAATATAAGATGCTGATATTAGGCATTCAGATGTATTAAAAGTATGAAGAATAAAGAGACAATGATTGGCATTATGGGCGCAATGCCTGAAGAAATAGAAGGTATAGCGGCTTTGTTAAAGGATAAAAGAGAAGAAACTCATGGCATGAGAACCTATTATTCAGGTAGCATAAACGGAACTTCTGCCGTAGTTGTCTTTTCAAGGTGGGGTAAAGTAGCTGCCGCCACTACGGTTTCAACATTAATGCACAAATACAATATCACACAATTGATTTTTACCGGTGTTGCCGGTGCCATTTCAGCCGAATTGAATATTGGTGACATTGTGATAGGGAAAAGGCTCATACAGCATGATATGGATGGCAGGCCGTTGATGAAACAGTTTGAAATCCCCTTGTTGGGGAAAACGTATTTTGAATGCGAAAAAAATGAACTTAATCAGGCGCTCAAAGCTGCAAAGGAGTTAACTGAAACCAAAAAAATAAATGCTATTTTTAGTGAAGAGACACGAACCGCTTTTAAAATTACGCAGCCACGCGTATTTACCGGAGACATTGCCAGTGGTGATCAGTTTTTCTCTGACAATACTCAAAAGGAAAATTTAATTAAAGCTTTGCCGGGCGTTTTATGTGTAGAAATGGAGGGCGCAGCAGTTGCTCAGGTATGTTATGAATATTCTGTCCCTTTCAGCATCATCAGGGTAATATCAGATACGGCAGATGATAGGTCTCATGTTGACTTCCCCGAGTTTATCAAATCAGTTTCAAGTAAATATACGGTGGAGCTGATCAAAAATATTTTTGTTCAATAAAAAATGCATCATACCTTAGGCCGTACCTTTTATTTACTAAATAGTTTTAATGGAAAAGAATCAACTCAAGCTAAATTTCAAACAGATAGAACACAATTCAGTTGACTATTGGAAAGCTGTTGAATTGCGGGATAAAGTGTTAAGAAAACCGCTTGGGCTTGAGTTTTCTGAAAAAGAGTTGATGGAAGAACACACTCAAATACATTATGCTGCTTTTTATCAGAATGAATTGATTGCTTGCCTTTCGCTTGTGCCTTTAGATCACAGCAGGATTAAAATGCGTCAGGTTTGTACTCATCCGGATTTCAGTGGAAAAGGAGTTGGGCGGCAACTGGCAAAATTTACAGAGCAGAAATTATCCGAATTGGGCTATAAAACCATTGAATGTAATGCACGCAAAACAGCCGTTTCTTTTTATGAAAAAATGAATTACAAAGTGATAAGCGATGTATTTTATGAAGTAGGTATTGAACATTTTAAAATGGAGAAAAGCCTTTAGGCTGCTTTCTCAAGACCCAAGGATAAAGTAGGCAGGAGGCAGCGGCAGTAGGCAGGGACGTACAACGTACAAAGACCCAAGTCCCAAATTTCAAGAGACCAAGATCCAAGAATTCAAAAATTTAAGGTTGACAATTTTATTAACCCGTCCATAAAAGGGAAAACCTAAAAAATTACCGTCATTATGAGCGCGACTACTGTAAATATTGGATTTTGTACATGCTCCTGAGTCGCGTGTAATAATCTCCTGAATAGAAAGAGCCTATTGAAATCTGTTTGACCCCCCTGCCCCCAATCAGGAGATTGTCACACTTCAAGCCCACCCGCACAGCTCCCCTTTTGAAGCTACCAATGACGGTGGGGTGTGAGGCTGTTCTCTGTCCATTTTCTTCTCAAAGTCTAAGCGTTCCGGTTTTATTGTTTTATTGAACAATCCCTCAAGGCCCGATTTACGGCACAAAAGGCTTTTGTATCGATATAGATGATAAACTCTTTGCAGAAAGATCATAATGAAACTCCCTCGCAGAAGGGATGCGGCCTTTATTCCGCACTTGGGGTACCCGCTGCTTGAATCTTGCGTAAAAAATTTTACTGTCCGACGCAAGGAGTTTAAAATTTTTAGCAAGTGAAAGCACAGCGGGTCAAGGAGGAATTCAGCCGCGATTTTTTTGTTAACCATTTTTTCTAAAAAAAAGGGTTAGAAAGGGTTTTATGATAAAAAATGTAGTGGTAGCTCCATGACACAGGTTGCCTCTTTGAGGAATAGTAAAAAACCTCGAAACTATTGATAAGGAAACAGAAATAGTTAGAAAAGAAGCCTCCAAATAGCCGGGTTTAAAAACTTAATGGAACTTTATCCATTTCAGTCTGCAAGTATTATTACTCCTGAAGCGTTTCAAAAAATATTGGAACAGTAAAAAATAGGTAATTCACCAAACACAATTAGAAAGCTGCTCTAAAAGTAAAAAATCTTCTCCTAAGTCTAATAATTCGTTCCCAAGTTATATTTAACAAGCCCTTTATTCTCAAAAAAGCACAAAAACTAAAAAAATTGCATTGTGATAACCTGACAAAATTCACACTCCCCATTTCATAACATACATCAATGCAGAGATAGAACATACACTGTATTTTTGTAGTAATTAAAATAAATAGTTATGGCAACAAAAAAAACAGAAGTAGTTTTATCGCCCCGCGAGCCGCATTTCGTAGGTGACGGATTTCGGGTGCACAATTTTATTCCAAGCGGTCAAAGAGTTGACATGAAACGCATGGATCCTTTTATCATGCTGGACTATAATTCAAAGTATTATTTCCCGCCGGCAGATAAGCCGAGAGGTGTGGGTGTACATCCGCACAAAGGCTTTGAAACCGTAACAATTGCCTACAAAGGTAAAGTAGCACATCACGACAGCAGTGGCGGCGGTGGAGTAATTAGCGAAGGCGGTGTACAGTGGATGACTGCCGGATCCGGGATTTTGCACAAGGAATATCATGAGGAAAATTTCAGCAAGGAAGGCGGCGATTTTCAGATGGTACAGTTGTGGGTGAACCTGCCTGCAAAAGACAAAAATACAAAACCAAAGTATCAGGGATTTGCCAAGGAGCAGATTGAAAAATACAATTTGGCTAATGGTGCCGGTGTAGTTGAAATCATTGCAGGGGAGTATCACGGAATCAAAGGCGCAGCAAGCACTTTCACACCTATTCATCTGTTGAATGCACGCCTGAACAAAGGAGGAAAAGCAACTTTTAGTTTTCCGGCAAATTACAATACATCCTTACTGGTGATAGAAGGTAGTATAGTGGTAAATGACACTGAAGACGTTCCGGTTAATCATTTTGTATTGTTTGAAAACAGTGGTGAAACCTTTGAAGTGGAAGCTAAAGAAGATGCAGTATTACTCGTTTTGAGCGGCGAACCAATTAATGAACCCATTGCAGCTCACGGCCCTTTTGTGATGAATACTTATCAGGAAATTGCACAGGCCATAGAAGATTTTAATATGGGTAAATTTGGTTATCTTGAGGAGTGATTTTTTTTAGGCTGGAAGCAGGAAGCAGGAAGTATCTTCACACTTTCTTTTTTGAAGTGCTATCCATAATTTTGATATTAATTTAATCTAAAATCATGCAAAACAATATTAAACTACCGAAATTATCTTACAAAGGCTTTGAAAAAAGCAAATTAACGCTCCACCTGTTTTTTCAAATTATAGGGAAAACAAGATTAAGTTATTCACACAGAAAGAATCACTGGTGGTATGTTACCTTATATGCTGACAGCAGGGGTTTTACTACAGGACCTGTATTTACAGAAGATGGCTTGAATACATTTACTATCTCTTTAAATATTCATACTCATCAGATAGAAATTTTTAAAAGCACAGGCGAAAACATGTTTATTGAATTAACCGAAGGAATGACTATTGCTGATTTTTACAATCAATATAAAGCTTTTTTGAATCAACTCGATATACAGTTTGATATACATGATAAGCCTTATGACATGCCTGTAACTAAAAAATTTAGTGAGATTACTGAATACAAGCATTATAACAAGGAATACTCTAAAGATTTGTGGAAGGCTTTTTTATGGATTGATGGTGTATTTAAGGAGTTCAGTGGCCGGTTTTATGGCAAAACCTGTCCGGTTCATTTATACTGGCACTCTATGGATCTCGCTGTTACACGATTTTCCGGAAAAGAAGCACCTAAAATGCCGGAATCGGCAAGACTTTCTGATAAAGACGCATACTCACATGAATGTATCAGTTTTGGTTTTTGGGCAGGAGATGACAATATGCAAGAGCCTGCATTTTATTCATATACTTATCCATCGCCGGAAGGTATAGAAAAGCAAAACCTTTTACCCGAAAAAGCTGAATGGATTGACAGTAACGGAAGTCCAATGGCAATTCTGCGATATAGTGATTTATTAAAATCTTCAAACCCAAGAGTTGATTTATTGGATTTTCTGGAATCAGCCTATCAGGCAGGAGCTTCTCTTGCAGATTGGCCGGTGAAAAAGTTAACAGTTCCACCATTGTCAGCACTTTAAAATTAAATCTAACAACATGTCAAACATTTCACTCATTATAGAAGAACGGGCTGCGGATATCGGCAATTTCATGGTTGGCAGGTTATTGCCTTTCCGTCAGAAACGAGCAGTAGGTCCTTTTGTTTTCATTGACCACATGGGGCCGGCAGAACTGAAGGATTTTGAAAATCTGGATGTCCCGCCGCATCCGCATGTCGGGCTTTCAACACTCACGTATCTTTTTGAAGGAGCCATGATGCATCGCGACAGCATCGGGTCTGTTGTGGAGATTCAACCCGGTGCCGTAAACTGGATGACAGCCGGAAAAGGCGTAGTACATTCCGAGCGGACACCGGAATCACTCAGGAAAACAGAAAAACGATTACACGGACTGCAAATCTGGGTTGCATTACCTAAAGAGTTGGAAGAATCAGATCCCACATTTTCACATATTCCTGCTCAGTATATTCCGCATTGGGAAAAAGATGGTGTTCAAATCAAATTGATAGCAGGAGAGGCTTTTGGCAAAAAATCCCCTGTACCGGTACACAGTGCTTTATATTTTATTGAAATCAAAAGTAAAGCTGCTCAAGCGCTGAATCTCGGTGACGGCTTGTTTGGAGAAAGTGCCTTGTACATTCTTGAAGGCAGTATAAAAAGTGATGGGCATGCATACGGGCCAAAACAAATACTGGTAGCAAAAGACAGTAAGTTGTGTGCTTTTGAAATCAGCGAAAATTCAACGGTTTATATTTTCGGTGGAGAACCTTTTCCCGAAGAGCGGTTTATTAACTGGAATTTTGTTTCCTCCAACAAAGAACGCTTAAAACAAGCGATTGAAGACTGGAAGGAGCAGCGTTTTCCGAAAGTCCCCGGAGAAACAGATTTTGTACCTTATCCTGTAATGAAAGTATGATACGAAAAAGAAAAATGGCTTTAGTCGGAATGAAATAAATAGAATAAATTCTTTTAGGTTTGACTAAAGGACAGGTAATCTAAACCGGCAGAAAGTGATTAACGGCTTTTCAACAACCTATAAAGTTTCACCACTTTTTAAAAGTATCGTGCACAAAAGCATGAATTTTTCCGGTATAATGGAAAAATTAGTACAAATATTTCCGATATAATGGAAATATTAGGGGTTTTTTAGAGAAAGCGGCAGTGAGTATTTTGCTTTTAAATTTAGGGATTTTGAAAAACATCCTCAGGCTACATTTTTATTTTCGAACACATTAATTTTATCTAATTCATTTTTTTTCTCCGCTTTTTCTTCTTCAATGTCATAATCATCTTGTAATCCAAGCCAAAACTTTGCTGAATTGCCAAAATATTTGCTCAGCCGAAGGGCAGTGTCCGCTGTAATTCTTCGTTTACCCTTAATAATTTCTGAAATTCTTGTTTGTGGTATATTCAATTCTTTCGAAAGCCGGTACGCTGTAATTTCAAGCGGTTCAAGAAATTCATAGTAAAGGACTTCTCCCGGATGTACGTTTGCTAACTTTTTCATTTTTTAATTCTTTTAATGATAATCAGTTATTTCAACTTCTTTTGCATTTCCATTATCCCATTTAAAAATGATTCTCCATTGTTTACTAATACGAATGCTATAAAAATCTTTTAGATTACCTGTAAGTTTTTCCAGTCGGTTAGACGGTGGAATGCGCAAGTCAACAATATTCTGTGAATTGTTCAACATTCTCAATTTCCGCCTTCCTACATTTTGAATATTAACCGGTATTTTTTTTACGCGGTATCCATTCCAAATGTTCTCTGTTTTCTTGGAACCAAAAGAAATAATCATAATACTGTATCGCGTTACTAACGCCAAAGATAAGTAAAATATTTTAAAATTAAGATACTTTTTCGCCTCCGGAGCTACTAATAATTTGATAGGTTTTTAAAAAGACAATCATAGTAGCTAAAACAATTGCCATTCTCAGGTAGTTTGCTGTCTGCCAAAGTTCACCGGTTATTCCCAATTGTTCTACAGGTATGTCTTCAAGCGGATCTAAAAACAAAACAAAGTTTTTGGGTAAAAAGTAAGTTAAGGTAAATACTTCTGTCAAAACAACTCCGGCAAGGGCAATCAACATCCACTTGTTAGCAGATTTTGGCCTGTTTCTCAATAAAATAATTGAAGTGATTAAACTTAAAACAGTTAAAGGCACCAGTGTCTGAAAGAAAAATCCCGGATGTGTTACATGGAAAAACTCCCTATAAGCAATCAGCGAGTTGGGAATGTCAGCAGACCAGTTTGGCACTTCAGCAATAATCTGATAAATATTGCCTCCCATAACTGCACTAAAAGCCATCAGTGATATTGAAAAGAGGATAAACCCGATTTTAAAGCGAGTAGATTTTGAATTACTCATATATTTTGCTTTTTAATTTTAACAAACAATACAAAAAAAAAATATTCTGCCCTTTAAAAATTGTATTTAACGGACATATTCAAAAAGATGACCTGCAACATTACTTTTCTTGCTTTGGTAGGCTTTGGGTGTAATTGATGTAAATCTTTTAAAAGTCTTAATAAAATGCGATTGATCTGAAAATTCGCAGGCATAGGCAATCCGGGTAAGTGATAAATTTGAGTAATGAATGAGATCTAATGCTTTTCGATACTTCAAATAAAGCAGTGTATTTTCAGTATTCATTCCGGTTAGTCCGTAAAAAATCCGTGACAAATGACGTGGCGAATAACAGAGCCAATCTGACAAAGTCGGCACATCTAAAGTTTTATTTACCTGCATGCAGAGCAATTCATTAATTGCAAGTTCAAAATCAGTCAAAGAACTTAGGCGCTTGAACAGCCAGTCAGAAAAATAAATTGTTCTTTCCTGAAAAGTTTCTTTCTCTGCAAGTTGATGCCATAAAGTATTAAATGCAGGGTCTACCAGAGTCAGGTCAATACATTGCCTTGCAAATTCTCCGGCAGGTACCTGAAACAGGCTTCTTGTTGCTGTTGCTTGCAACACTACTCCAAACAAAGATTGACTATCCGGTAAATCAAGGGTTATCGGACAAGTGTGATAGCCTTGAATAAAGCATTTTGGAATTTTAAAAGTTTCATTATAAAGTTGAGAATTGAATGCTACTTCAGATGAAAAGTTAAATACAATTTCAACTATCCCTTTTGGTACGATAACCTCTTTACTAAGACCGGTGTTCTTTCGGTTTATCTCCCAAAACAATTGCACCGCATTTTTAAGCGGTTTTTCACGTGGTATGTATACTTGATCTTCCATTATCAAATAATTGTACAGAAACTTTCATCAATTGATGTAAATTTTCTGATTTAGCATCATCATATTCCATAATACACACCAAATATAAAATAAAAACACATATATTCAAAAAGCAAATCTTATTTTTGGCATAAAATTTACTTTATTTATTTCTCAAAATCTATGCATTACACATAATTTTTAGTTCGTTTCACTTCAACTTTTTATGCTTTATCTCATATTTTCGAGACCAAAAGATAATTAACGGAACCAAAATAGCAGTTGGCAATAACCAGGCAATCACTCCGGGTAAAAATGTATTGTTTACGACCAAAAAAGCAGTGATAGTTGCGATGTAACTTCCAATCATTCTCTGAAAGTGCGTTACTAACCAATAATTTTTTACACCTGCTTTGCCCTTAAAATTTAAATAATCCTGATAAACAAAAACTAAACTAATAACTCCAAATACCAAAAATACAATTCCAAAAAAGTTAGATTTGAAAACAAGGTAGAAGCCAAAAGCAATGAAAGCTGCACCGAATAAAAGCATTATAAAAGTCAGCAGCCAATCAATGTGTTTTACATCCGTAATTTTCTTCTTTTTCAAATATCTTTTACCGCTCAAAAGCATATATGCTGTAAAAACACCCACTATAAACAGAAAGTAGTTTGGACGTAAATACGTCATTATAAAAGCCGAAAAAACCGTTAATATCATTGCATAGAAAAAAATATTCCCAATAGATTTATGTCTTTTATCACCTTTTTTGATTAGCAAAATAAACAGACCGATCACCAAACTTATGCCTCCAAAAAAAATGTGGGCAATCATTATAATATTAAATAGTGTCATGGATAGTTTGGTTGAAAGATTGAATTCTTTTATAAAATCAGTTCATCTAATAGATTTCAAATATAATATTATTTTTTAAATTATATACCGCTATTTTTAAAGAGCTTGAATTCCGGTTGTTTTATAAAAAATCCTTTACTAAATTTGGTTATTACAGCTCCAAATATTCAGATGGACGGGAAGTAGGAATAATCTATATAAATAGAAACTTATTTACTATGTGTAAAGCTATTCAAAGTAAAAATTATCTAAAGTCTTTCATTAACTCTTTCATATCTTCTATAGGATAAGCATAGCGTTCTTTTTCTTGCTTACCTGCACTCATTGGGGTGTTATTAATGTGATGGTTAATCAGCTTTAATGGTTTGCCTTGTGAAGGCGGATGTGTATCATGTAATTTGAAAATATATACATATTCATTCATTGTCCCTATTGCTTTTTTATCATTGTTTGTTTTAGTTAATGTTAGGGGCAACAATTTTTGAAAAACCACCAATGCATCATCCGGTTTAATAATTTTATCAAATTGTAATTGTTCAATTAAACGATTCACAAATAAGCTTTCAAAATCTTTCAAATCAGCCTTTTTGATATCCTGAATGATTAAGCAGTAATAGGATTTGTTATTCACGAAAATCAGATTTTTCCTACGGTTCAGGAAAAACAAATGCGCATTCCAGTCTCCCCATGGGTTTTCTTCGGGTGAATCAATCACTTTAATGTTCTTGGGACCGATAAAATCTTTGAGTTTATGCGAGCAGTATATTGTTGTCATTTGATGATGATTTTAGTGTTCAGATTCATCAGGTTTATTTAACGATTTTTGTCTCAATACATTTTTTCTAAAGAAAAGCCAAAATAATATTTTTTTTAGAAAACACAGCCAAAGAATGAATTGATATTCATCATTCAGTCCTATTTCATTCCTATCTTTTTATTTATTTGCTATTTTGATTAGAAGGGTTAAATCTATCCTCTGCCCAATTAGCGGGGTTGTTTTTTATGTATTGTGCAATACGATAATAGGATGTTTTATCGCGAATAATGTGGTCATGAAATCGGGATTGCCATGCGAAATCAGGTTCAATAATTCTCGCTTGTATTGCTACGGCCGATTTGAATCCACGAACAATGGATGCCAAATTTTTTGATTGTGGACCAAATTGATTTTTTGCCGGATTCGATGATGCGGGGAACGCGTGGGATTGTGTAGAGACGCAATGCATTGCGTCTCTACAATGTGATTCACGTTGTTGTTTTTTCCCGCCGTGGTTGGTCTTATT